>WLEG01000069.1 GCA_009704425.1 Actinomycetota bacterium
CGGACAGATCGTCGCGAACGGGCACTCGGGTCACGACACCTGAGGCTACCGAACCCGTCCACGACGACTCCGAGGGTTTTGACCCGACGCTCCGTGGGGCTGCGCCGGTGGCTCGCCATAGGGTGACGAGGTGAGCAACAAGGACCTCTCCACCATTGCCGCCGAACTCGCCGTGATGGCCGAGGGAACCGCGCGGTATCAGGAACGGGTGGCCGAATTGCGTTCGGGGAATCTGGGCGAGCAACACGACGACCTCGTGTCGGCCATCCACGAAGCCGAACGCGCCTTGCGCACGGCTCAGCGCGCCCTGATGCGGGCGAACCGCATGGCCGGCTGAGTCGCGTCGCCTATTTCTTCTTCGCCGCCTTCTTCACCGCCGCCTTCTTGGCCGGTGTCGGTCGAGCCGGGCGCTTGGTCGTCGGGGCGGTCACCGGCACACCGGCCGACGGACAGATGTCGGCCATCGAACATTCGTCGCACTTGGGCTTGCGGGCGTCGCAGACACGACGCCCGTGCAGGATGAGTCGCAGACTGAACGGACCCCACTCCGAGCCGGGCAGATAGTCGTTCAGTTGCAACTCGACCTTCACCGGATCCTCGTGCTTGGTCAATCCGAGACGTCGTGAGAGTCGCCCCACGTGGGTGTCCACCGGCAATCCGGGCAGATCGAACACCACGCTGCGCACCACGTTGCCGGTCTTGCGTCCGACGCCCGGAAGCGTGACGAGATCGTCCAGATCGCTCGGCACCTCACCACCGAAGCGCTCCACCAACGCCGACGCCATTCCCATGAGATTCTTGGCCTTGCTCGCGTAGAAGCCCGTGGATCGGATGATGCCTTCCAACTCACCCACGTCGGCGGCCGCCAACGACCACGGATCCGGGTATCGCGCGAACAGCGCGGGGGTCACCATGTTCACGCGGGCATCGGTGCACTGAGCGGACAGGATGGTGGCCGACAGAAGTTCGAAGGCGTTGCGATGATCCAGTTCGCAGATCACCTCGGGGAACGAAACCGCCAAGCGACGCGCCACCTCGACGGTCTGGGCCTTCGGATCGATCTTCACCGAAGCCGTGCGTGTCTTCTTGGCCGCCATGCCCCGAGAGTAGCCAGCGGTAGGCTGACGCGGTGAGGGTTCTCGACATCAAGCGTCAGATGCGACCCGATGACGTGCAGGTCGTTCGCGACCTCTTGCGCGACGCCGAACGTGCCGACGGACATCGCCCCCTCTCCGATCATCTGTGGCTCGACCTCGTCGATGGTGGACGCGAGGGCTTCGCCGGCTTGGTGGCCTGGGAACCGGGTCACGATCATCCCGTGGCGTACGCCCAGATCAGCAAGGGCAACGAGTCGTATTCCGTCGAGTTGGTCGTGCATCCGCACCATCGTTACGAGATGCACCTCATCGGACCGGAACTCTTGTCGGCCGCGCTCGACGAGGTCGCCCGCAACGGCGGAGGCCACGTTCACTGGTGGGTCTTCGAGCCCACCATCGGACACGAGCAGGTGGCCGCCGAGGTCGGGCTGACACCCGGTCGAACCCTTCACCAAATGCGTCGATCGCTGCCGTTGTCGGTGGCCGATGCGGCCGACGCCGTCGCCGTGCGCGCGTTCGTGAAAGGTCGCGACGAACGCGCGTGGCTCGATCTGAACAATCGCGCGTTCGCGCATCATCCCGAGCAAGGCGGTTGGGACGAGGCCACCTTGAGTGCCCGCATGTCGCAACCGTGGTTCGAGCCCGAGGGTTTCGTCGTCCACGAGATCGACGGATCGATGGCGGGCTTTTGTTGGACCAAGGTGCATCGCGACACCGATCCGGTGCTGGGCGAGATCTACGTCATCGCCGTCGACCCCGCGCACGCGGGCCACGGTCTCGGGCGGGCCATGGTGGTGTCCGGACTCGTGAATCTCACTGAACGCGGCGTCACCACCGCCATGCTCTTCGTCGACGCCGACAACGGGGCGGCCATGCGCCTGTACGGCAACCTCGGGTTTCGGGTCCACCGAACCGATCGCGCCTTCGTCGGCGACGTGCCCGCCACAGGAAACGGGAGCAATTCATGACCACCACCGAGAACGAATCCCTCCCCCGCTGGAGCGTCAGCGACGTCCACGAGTCGCTCGACAGTCGTGGCTTCCGTGACGCCATGGAACTGATGGTCGCCGATGCCTCGCGCCTCGAATCCCTCTTCGACGAACTCGACATCCGCGCGATCCCCGAGGGCACCACGCCCGTGGTCGACGCCGAAACCGGACGACGTCTCGACCGGACCATCTCCGAGTTCAACGCCGTGGTGGCCAGAACCGAGATCCTCGAGGCCTACGTGTACGCCACGGTCGCCACGGACACTCGCGATGAGAAGGCGCAGGCCCTGTTGTCCGAGATCGAGGTGGTGGGTTCGCGCATCAGCCCACTGCTGGCGCGGCTCGCCGATTTCGTGTGCGACCACGATGTCGACGCGTTGTGCGCGGTCAGCGGTGAGGCGCGCGATCATGTCGGACCTTTGATGCGCCTCGCCGAACGGTCGTCGCATCAGATGAGCGAGGAACTCGAGGGGCTGTACGCCGAACTCTCCACCACCGGTGCATCGGCGTGGGGTCGCCTGCAGAGCGACGTCACCTCGCAACTCACCACCGAGGTGCGATTGCCCGACGGTCCGCGCCAATTGCCGATGCCGGCCGTGCGCGGCATGGCCACCGACGCCGACGCCACCGTGCGACGCGCCGCGTACGACGCCGAGATGGACGCCTGGCCCCGGGTGGCCACCGCGTGCGCGGCGGCGATGAACGCCATCAAGGGCGAGGCGAACACCGTCAACCGTCGTCGTTTCTGGAACTCGCCGTTGGACGCCTCGCTGTACGCCAACTCCGTGTCGCGCGCCACCTTCGACGCGATGCAATCGGCCATCGTGGCGTCGTTGCCCGACTTCCGCCGTTGGATGCGGGTGAAGGCGTCGTTGCACGGTCACGACGGGGCCCTTCCGTGGTGGGACCTGATGGCCCCGTTGCCGGTGGCCGACAACGCCATCTCCTGGGACGACTCGGTGACCTTGGTCCGCGACGCGTTCGGCTCCTTCAGCCCGAATCTGGCCGGACTCGTCGATCGCGCCATCACCGAATCCTGGATGGACGTTCCGCCGCGCGAGGGCAAGGTCGGCGGGGCGTTCTGCATGCCGTTCGTCGACGACCGTTCGCTGGTGTTGCTGAACTGGAGCGGTTCCGTGGAGTCCGCGCAAACCACCGCGCACGAACTGGGACACGCGTATCACAACACGCAACTGGCCGGCCGCACGCCCCTGCAGAAGCGCGTCCCCATGGCACTGGCCGAGACCGCCAGCATCTTCTGCGAGACGTTGGTGGTCGAGGCGCAGCTCACCCGGTTGTCCGGAGCCGAACGCCTGGCCCTGCTCGACGTCGACCTGCAGGGCGCCAACCAGGTGGTCGTCGACATCCACAGTCGATTCCTCTTCGAGACCGAGGTGTTCGCGCGCCGTCAGCGCCGCACCCTCGGCGTGAACGAGTTGAACGAGATCATGTTGCAGGCCCAGAACGACGCCTACGGCGACGGACTCGATCAGTCCACCGCCCATCCGCACATGTGGGTGCTCAAGCCGCACTACTACGGCAGTCACTTCTACAACTGGCCCTACACCTACGGACTCCTGTTCGGGCTCGGTCTGTTCGCTCAGTACCACCGGGACCCCGAGCGTTTTCGCTCGGGCTACGACGATCTGTTGAGTCGCGCGGGCATGAACACCGCCGAGGAACTCGGCGCGGCCTTCGGTATCGACGTCACGAGCAACGACTTCTGGACCGCCAGCCTCGACGTGTTGCGCGCCCGCATGTCCGAGTACTCGACGTTGGCCAAGACGCTGTGAACGTGCGTCCGTCTGTCAGGCTGTTCCCATGATCCCCCGCTACGGAGCCACCCGCGCCGAACTCGACCAGTTGCTGGTCGGTGAGCCGCGCTATCGCGTGGACCAGGTCTGGAAGGGTCTGTACACCGAACTCAGCGACCCGACCGACATGACCGCCGTGCCCAAGGCGTTGCGCTCCCGACTCGACACCGAACTCGAACTGTCGTTGCGACCCGTCTCGGAGTTCTCCTCCGACAAGGGAAGCACCGTCAAGTTCCTCTGGGAACTCGACGGCGGCAGTCGCATCGAAACAGTGCTCATGCTCTACCCCGACCGCGCGACCGTGTGCGTGAGCACCCAGGCCGGTTGCGCCATGGCGTGTGGCTTCTGCGCCACCGGACAGGCCGGATTCACCCGCCACCTCACGCCCGGCGAGATCGTCGAACAGGTGGTTCGCGCCGCCCAACGCGCCAAGGCGATGGGTCGACGCGTGAGCAACGTCGTCTACATGGGAATGGGCGAACCGCTGGCGAACGAAGAACCCGTGTGGCAGTCGCTGGTGCGCATCCACGACGACATCGGCATCTCCGCACGTCAACTGACGGTGTCCACCGTGGGCATCGTGCCCGGCATCAAGCGTCTCGCCGCCCGCCCCCTGCCCGTCAGCCTCGCCGTCAGCCTGCACGCCGCCAACGACGATCTGCGCGATTCCCTCGTGCCCGTCAATCGTCGCTATCCCATCAAGGTGTTGATGGAAGCCTGTGGCGGGTATCTCGAGGCCAAGGGCCGTCGTCTCAGTTTCGAATGGGCGCTCATCGCCGACGTGAACGACCGTCCATCCGACGCCATCGAGTTGGCCAGCCTGTGCCGGCGCTTCCGCGTGCCGGCCCACGTGAACCTGATCCCTCTCAACCCCACGCCGGGCTACGCGGTGAGGGGTTCGGCGAAGTCCCACGTGTACGCCTTCGCCGATCAGCTGATCGAACTGGGCGTCAACGCCACCGTGCGCCGCAACCGTGGAACGGACATCGCCGCCGCCTGCGGGCAGTTGGCGGCGGGTCAGCCGGTGAAGATGAGCACGAAGTCCCGCGACGATCGGCGCGACGTCGGATACGACGACGACGGTTACGACGACTGATCGTCGCGTCGCATGTAGGTGGGGTTCGCCACCGACAACTTGTCCACCACCGAGGCGCGCACCGCCGCGACCACCTCGTCGATGCGATCGTCCAGGGATCCCGCGCGAATGGCCGAGGCGAGTTCGACGTCCGACGCCACGCCCAACCGCGCCAGACGGCTCGCGTGCTCGATCGATTGACGCGACCCCATGGCCAATTCGCGTTCGACCATGGCCAGAACGTTGATGGCCACGCGCGAGTGGAACTGCACCCGCCCGGTGGTGGAGGTGAGCACGTCGTTCTGCAGCCACTCGCGAACCGACTCCACCAGTTGGGCGGCCGAGGGCACGTCGTGCGGTGACCGTTCGACGTTCACGACACCCCCAACGACGACCAACGACCCTCGAGGGCCAGCAGGATGTCGTACTCGTTCTCGCACACACGGCGTCCGATGGCCGCCAACTCGTGACTTCGCGAGAAACCCAACAGGTGGGCGCTCGCCTGCAACATGCACATGATCCCCCACTTCACGGTCCCGAGCACTTCCCACCAGAGCAACGCCTCGGGATCGGCGGGTGATCCGGTGGCGGACTCGTACGCGGCGAGGAGCGCGTCGTAGTTCCCGACGCCGGCCACCGGCAGATCGGACCCGAAACGCCACGCGCGCACGCACAACCAACCCAGGTCCTCCATCGGGTCACCGATGTGGGCGAGTTCCCAGTCGAGGACGGCGCGCAAACCCTCGGGACCCACCATCACGTTGCCGAGGCGGAAGTCGCCGTGCACCACGGTGCGTCGCGCGCTGGCGGGGCGATTCGCCTCGAGCCAGCGGAACGCCAACTCGAACGCCGGATGCGACTGCTGCAATTGCGCGTTCAGATCGTCCAAACTCTGCCGGTATTGGGCCACCTGATCCGTGGTGGGCAGGCCCGGCACGTCGTCGACCGGAATGGAATGCACGGCCGCCAACGCCGTGGCGAACTGTCCGACGAGCGAATCACGCGCCGATGCGAAGTCGTCGTCGCGCAGGATCTTGCGCGCGATGGTCTCCCCGTCCACCCACGACTGGATCATGTATCGCGCGCCGTTCTCGAAACGTCCGCTGGCCAACAGGTGAGGAACCGGAACACCGGCCGCGGCGGCGGCGCGAAGCACCGAGGCCTCGACCTCCATGTCGCGCGTGTCGCCGGCCCGTTGACGCTGCAGGATCAACGGCTCACCGTCGGCCTCGAATCGCCACGTCTCGCGCGACGCACCGCCGCTCAACCGGGTGAGAGCGCCGATCGCGCGACCATCGAGCGCGCGTGAGATCGCGTCGGCGAGTTCACCACGAGGGTCGGGGCTCGACGACATTCCCCTATCTTGCCTCGTCGCTCAGCAGGCGGGACGAACGGACGGATAGGGGTTCACGGGACTACCCCCACCGGGACGGATCTCGAAGTGCAGGTGGGGATTGCCGTCGGCGTTTCCGGTGTCCCCCACGTATCCGATGATGTCGCCCTGCTCGACGTAGCGCTCGCCACCCTCGTACGCGCTGAGATGGGCGTAGAAGTAGGTGTTTCCGTTGTTGCCCCGCAGGTGCACCGCCAGACCGGCGATACCACCGTTGCTCCACAGGGACAAGCGCCCCGACACCACCGCCACGAGCGGCGTACCCATGTCGGACATCATGTCGACACCCTGGTGACGACGTCCACCGCTTCGCGGCGCTCCCCAGGTGTCACCGAACCCGGCCGATCCGGCCACGGGACAGATGATGCTTCCGTCGACGTACACGCCGTTGTCGAAGAAACCCGCGGCCCCCGAACGACGCTTGCCGGTGTTCCCGGCACCGGTGTTCACGATGCTGCCCGACACGTTGCCGGCCTTGGCGAGGGCCTCGGCCTGGGCCTTGATGCGTGCCGCCTCGAGGATCTTGCGCACCTTTTCGTCCTTCAGACGTTGGGCTTCGATCTTCTTCAGGCGCTCCACCTCGGCCAACGCCTTGGCCTGGGCCGCTTCGTGATCCTTGATGGCCTGGGCCTGTTGATCCTTGGCCCGTTCCAACGAACGTCGTTTGTCGGCGAGTTCCTTGCTGAGCGCGTCGTACTCGTCGAGCGTGGACTGCGAGGTGTCGCTCACGATCTCGATGAGCACGTCGGCTTGCGCCTGCGCCGACGGACCGTCCAACCCACTGAGCAGCGGGATGCCTCCTCCGCCACCACTGACGAAGCGTTGCACCGCCACTTCTTCCACACCGGTCTGCAACGACCCGGCGCGGGCCTCGAGGTCGGCCAGTTCGATCTCGGTGTTGGCCACCTCGATGGAGAGCGAGTCGAGGGCCGACTCGGCGGCGAAGGCGGCGTCGGCGGCGGCATTGGCGCGGTCCCGCGCGGCCTGGATCTCGTCAGCGGCCTTTTGGGCGGCGGCATCGGACGAGTCGGCCGGGGTGGCCAGACCGGCGGCCGGCAATCCCACCACCAGTCCCATGGTGAGGGTCGCCGCGGTGACCAGGGCACCGAAAGTCCGGGATCCCGAACGGGGGGCGTGGGGGCGGGCGACCATGACGGGTCAAGGGTACCGGACATTTCATTTCTGTTACGGTCAACGCTCCGCCCCTGCTCACGGACCACAAAACGTCTCTGACCAGCGACAACCCCGGTTCGCGATCCTTCAGGGGACCTACCCTGTGCCCATGGTCGCCAGTCTGTCGCTGTCGGGAATCACCGTGACCCGCGACGGCAAAACCATTCTGGACGACGTCGACGTGTCGATCGAGCGCGACCAGCGTTGGCTGATCCTGGGGGCCAACGGCTCGGGAAAGACCACCCTCGTACGCATCGCCGCCCTGTACGACCACCCCAGTCGGGGTTCCGTGGCGGTGTTGGGCGAGACCCTCGGCGACACCGACGTGCGCACCCTGCGCCGACGCATCGGGTACGTGTCGGCGTCGTTCGCCGGGGAGATCCGCGGAGCTCTGGTGGCACGCGACGTGGTGATGACGGCCCGCAACGCCGCTCTGGAACCGTGGTGGCACCGCTACGACGACGCCGACCGCGAGCGAGCCTTGGAGTGTCTGGCCACCATGAACGTGGGACATCTGTCCGAGCGGGAGTTCTCGTCGCTGTCGTCGGGCGAACAACAACGGGTGTTGCTGGCCCGATCGATCATGAACGACCCCGGCATCGTTCTGCTCGACGAACCCAGTGCCCGACTGGATCTGGGCGGTCGCGAACAGTTGGTGAGCGCCCTCGGCGAGATGACCACCAAACCCGATGGCGCGCCATTGGTGTTGGTCACCCACCACGTGGACGAGATCCCACCGGGCATGACCCACGTGATGTTCCTCGTACGGGGTCGGGAGATGGCCAGCGGACCTCTCGACGAGATGTTCACCGCCGAGAACCTGTCGGAGTGCTTCGGAGTGAACCTACGTCTGGAACGACGCGCGAACGGCCGGTTCTCGGCGTACTCGTCAAACCTCTGAGACCAAC
>WLEG01000007.1 GCA_009704425.1 Actinomycetota bacterium
CCAGATCGGCGCCCTGACCCAACTTGGTGTGCGGAATGGGTGACTCCTCGTCCCACAACGACATCTGCACGGGCTCGCTGCACAACGCCGACAACGTGGTGCGACCGATGAAGTGCTCGGCGCCCTTGGTCATGACGGGCACGACGTGCGCACCGGCGTCGACCAGACGACGACACACCTCGACGGCTTTGTACGCGGCGATGCCACCGCACACGCCAACAACGATGCGCTTGCCGGCGAGGTCCGTCATGATGGATCAGTCGGCGGCGGGTTCGCCCTCGGCGGCCGCGTCAGCGGCAGCCTGAGCGAAAGCGGCTTCGGCATCGGCGCGGGCGGCCTCTTCGGCGGCGCGACGCTCAGCCATTTCTTCTCCCGAGACGCGCACGATCTTGTCGACGGCGATCTCCTCGAATCCCATGCTGAGGGGCTTGCGCAACGAGGGAACCTGGGGCGGGATGACCTTGTTCGAGACCATGCCGTCGCGGCTGTAGTACTGCTGCAGATCGCGGGCACGACGAGCGGCCAGAGTGACCAGGCTGAACTTGGAGTCGACCTTGTCGAGCAGGGTCTCCAACTGGGGGGTCATCATCGAGTCGCTGGCGGCCATCGCAGGTCCTTCGCAGTTCGTGGGCCCGAGGCCCGGTTCGCACGCACCCGTCGAGACGGGCAACGCGATGCTACCTGCGGCTGAGGCGTTCAACGCCCCCGATGGTGCTCGATCACGGCCACCAATTCGTCGACCGTGCGCATGAGATCGTCGTTCACCACGGTGGCATCGGCCAAGGCCAGCCCGATGGGCTCCTCTTCCTCGGCCTTGCGGAGACGTTCCTGGACCTTGTGGTCGGGGTCACCGCGACCCACCAATCGGCGACGCTGCTCGTCGCGCGAGGGGGGCAGGATGAAAATCAAGACCGATTCGGGATGGCGCACCTTCACCTGCTGGGCGCCGTCGACTTCGATCTCGAGCACGATGTCCCGCCCCGACGAGAGGTCCGGAACGGGGGTGCCGTAGTAGTTCCCGAGGAACTCGGTCCATTCGAGGAACCCACCGGCGTCGCGATGCGACTCGAAAGAGTCACGAGTCGTGAACACGTAGGCGTCGTCACGTTCGCCCGGTCTTTGGGTTCGAGTCGTCCAGGAACGACTGAGCGACAAACGTGGGTCACGCGTCATCAACACATCGACGATGGTCCCTTTGCCGACCCCGCCGGGGCCGGAGATGACGAAGATGCGCGGTGCGTGACCAGTGGAGGATCCGGGCGTGGAGACCCGGCCGCTCACTTGGCCAGGTGTTCGAGCAGGGTCTTCTTCTGCTGGGCGCCGAGTCCCTGGATCTTGCGGTTGTCGGCGATGCCGACTTCCTCCATGATCTTGCGGGCCTTGACCTTGCCCAGACCGGGAAGGCTCTCGAGCATCGAGACCACCTTGAGCTTGCCCACGTTGGGGTCGCTCGAGGCCAGCGCATCGGCCACCGTCAGGGTGCCCTGCTTGAGCTTGACCTTGATCTCGGCGCGGGCGGCCCGAGCCTCGGCGGCCTTGGCGAGCGCCGCGGCGCGCTGTTCGGGTGTCAGTTGCGGAGGTGTTGCCATGGCCAGACCATACACACGGGGTCACAGCCTCGGGTGGATACCTGCTGGGTCAGCGGTGCGCCGAACCTCGGATCGACCCGACCGAGCGATGACCGTGGGCCCGCAACCATGCCTCCAGATCGGCCGCCACCCGGAACGGGGCGGCCGGGTCGGCGAAGGTGGCCGTGCCCACCTGGACCGCATCGGCCCCGGCCATGATCAATTCGGCGGCGCTCCATCCGTCGGCCACCCCACCGACGCCCACGATGGGCAGGTCGGGATGGGTCGCGCGCACGTCGTGAACGGCTCGCACGGCGACCGGGTGAATGGCC
This sequence comes from Actinomycetota bacterium, assembly GCA_009704425.1. Classification (GTDB taxonomy): domain Bacteria; phylum Actinomycetota; class Acidimicrobiia; order Acidimicrobiales; family Ilumatobacteraceae; genus Casp-actino8. The sequence goes on from WLEG01000007.1 coordinate 1,901, forward strand.
CGCCCGGACAGACCTCCTCCCCCGTTACCCAACGCCGGACGACCGGTGTCGGGGTCGAGGGCCATACCGAGGACCGTGTTCACCAAGGTGACCGCGTCGGCGCCCGCCTCGCGCACCCGACCGGCGATGGCCACCAAGCGGTCGGTGTTCGGGCTGAGCTTGGCCCACACCGGCAACGAGGTCTGCCCCACCACCGCGGCGACGACCTCGGCCGACACGTCGGCGTCGTGGGCGAAGATGCCGTGGCCGCTCATGTTCGGACAACTGAGGTTCACTTCCACGGCCACGATCGGATGCGACGAGTCGACGAGCCCCGCGGCCAACACCGCGGCGGCGTCGCGATACTCCTCGACGGTGCGACCCCAGATGCTGACGACCACGGCGGCGTTCCGCGACGAGAACCTCACCAGATCGTCGCGCAACCACGCGGCCATGCCGGGACCCTGCAGACCGACGGCGTTCAACATGCCCTGCGCGACGGGGTGCACGCGCGGCGCCGGATTGCCCGCCCACGGCATGACCGACAACGACTTCACCACCACCGCACCCAATGCATCGAGATCGCCGTACGCCGCGAGCTCGTCGGCGTGCCCCGACGTTCCCGACGCCGTCATCACCGCGTTGCGCAGACGAACACGTCCCACGGTCACCGACATGTCGACCGGCGACGCCGAATCACGACGGGAGTCACCGACCATGACATTCACCGACCATGACAATCACCGACCATGACAATCACCGACCATGACACTTACCGACCATGGTGCTCTTGCAGGCTGCGCACGTCGAGCGGATGATGCAGTTGTTCAGCCATGCCCTGCACCGCCGCCAGTGCCGCCTCGACCGTGGTGACCGAACTGACGCGATGCACGTTGGCGGCCTTGCGAATGGCCTCACCGTCAGTGCGGCCCCCGCGGCCTTGCGGCGTGTTGATCACGAAGGAGATGTCACCGCTGGCGATGAGATTCACCGCGGTCACCTGCGCCCCCTCGCTCACCTTGCCCACCACCGCGTCCACCATGTGTCCGAACCGCCCGAGATAGTCGGCGGTGCCCGGCGTGGCCACGATCCCGAAGCCCAACTCGCGCAAGCGCTTCGCCACCACGATGCCGGCGGGCTTGTCGCCGTCGGCCAACGAGAGGAACACCGTGCCCTGTGACGGCAACACCGTTCCCGCCGCCAACTCGGCCTTGTAGAACGCCTTGCCGAAGCTGTCGTCGATGCCCATCACCTCACCGGTGGAGCGCATCTCGGGTCCGAGCGCCGTGTCCACCTCGGGGAATCGACTGAACGGCAACACCGCCTCCTTCACCGCCACCGTCGACGGCGAGTCCAGCAACACCGAGCGTGACAGCAATCCCTCGGCCCGCAGCTCGGCCAACGTGGCGCCCAACATCACGCGCGTGGCCACCTTGGCCAACGGAACTCCGGTCGCCTTGGCCACGAAGGGCACCGTGCGACTGGCCCGTGGGTTGGCTTCGATGACGTACACGTTCGTGCCGGCCACCGCGTACTGGACGTTGATGAGACCGCGCACGTCGAGCGCCGAAGCGATGGCGGCGGTGTAACTCTCGATGACCTCCACCACCCACGACGGCAACGTCTGTGGCGGAATCGCGCACGCCGAGTCACCGGAGTGAACGCCGGCCTCCTCCACGTGTTCCATGACGCCGCCGATGATGACCTCACCGGTGTGATCACGAATGGCGTCCACGTCGACCTCGGTGGCGTCCTCGAGGAAACGGTCCACCAACACCGGACGCTCGGCGGACAGACCGCCCTCCTTACCGAGACTGCCGAAACCCGACAGTTCGGCCATGGCCCGGGCCAGGTGATCGCGATCGTGCACGATCTGCATGGCCCGACCACCGAGCACGTAACTGGGGCGCACCAACACCGGGAAGCCGACGCGATCCACGATGTCGAGGGCCTGCTTCAGGTCGACGGCCGTGCCACCGGGGGGCTGCGGGATGTTCAACGACGCGCACAGCGCGTTCCACTTCTCGCGATCCTCGGCGAGATCGATGGACGCCGGCGACGTTCCGGCGATCAACTCGACGGGAATCTGGCCCGACAACTTCAACGGCGTCTGGCCGCCCAACGACACGATCACCTTCGGAGAGCGACCTCCGGCGGCGGCCGTCTCGGCGGCGATGACGTTGAGCACGTCCTCCTTGGTGAGCGGCTCGAAGTAGAGACGGTCGCTGGTGTCGTAGTCGGTGGACACCGTCTCGGGATTGCAGTTCACCATGACCGTTTCGAAGCCGGCGTCGCGCAAGGCGAACGACGCGTGCACGCAGCAGTAGTCGAACTCGATGCCCTGACCGATGCGATTCGGACCCGAACCGAGGATGATGACGCGCTGACGATCGGAGGGGCGAACCTCGTTCTCGTCCTCGTAGGTGGAGTAGTGATACGGGGTCTCGGCGGCGAACTCGGCCGAGCACGTGTCCACGGTCTTGTACGTGGGGATGACACCGGCGGCTTCTCGGGCCGCGCGGACCGATGCCTCGTCGACATTCCAGAGATGGGCCAACTGGGCGTCACTGAAACCCAGCCGCTTCACCCGACGCCACGCCGCGCGCGACATCGAACCGGGCGTCTCGTCGGCCACCGCGGCGCGCTCTTCCATGATCATCGACATCTGGTCCAGGAACCACGGATCGACCCGACACGCGTCGTGGATGCGATCGATCGCGATGCCACGACGCAACAGCTCGCCGATCTGGAAGATGCGCTCGGGCGTGGGAATGCCCACCGACGTCAGCAGTTCGTCGTCGGACACCGAGGCCAACTGGCCCTCGGCCGGATCACAGCCGAGACCCGCGCGGCCCTGCTCCAACGAACGCAACGCCTTCTGCAGGCTCTCGGGGAAGGTGCGTCCGATCGACATGACCTCGCCCACGCTCTGCATCTGCGTGCCCAACACTCCGCTGGTGCCGGGCAGCTTCTCGAACGCCCAGCGCGGGATCTTGGTGACGACGTAGTCGATGGTGGGTTCGAAACTGGCCGGAGTGGCGCGCGTGATGTCGTTGGGGATCTCGTCGAGCGTGTAACCCACCGCCAACTTCGCGGCGATCTTGGCGATCGGAAAGCCGGTGGCCTTGGAGGCCAGTGCACTACTGCGCGACACGCGCGGGTTCATCTCGATGACGACCTGATCGCCGGTGAGCGGATTCACCGCGAACTGCACGTTGGAACCCCCGGTCTCCACGCCCACGCGACGGATACAGGCGAAGGCCGCGTCACGCATGCGTTGGTACTCCACGTCGCTGAGGGTCTGCGCGGGCGCCACGGTGATGGAGTCGCCGGTGTGCACGCCCATCGGATCGAAGTTCTCGATCGAGCAGATGATCACGCAGTTGTCGGCGCGATCGCGCATCACCTCGAGTTCGTATTCCTTCCACCCGGCGATGCTCTTCTCGATGAGGATCTCGTTGATCGGACTGGCCGCCAGGCCGTTGGCCGCCAGGACCGCGAACTGTTCGGGAGTGGAGGCGATTCCGGTGCCGCGCCCACCGAGGATGTACGCGGGCCGGATGATGGCGGGCAACCCGATCGTTTCGATCACCTTCATGGCCTCGTCCATGGAGTGGGCGATGCCACTGGGGGGAACCGACAAGCCGATCTCCAACATGGCCTGCTTGAACTTGTCGCGATCCTCGGCGGTGGCGATGGCCTCGGCGTTGGCGCCGATGAGTTCGGGGGTTCCCGGCACTCCGACCAAGCCGCGCTCGAACAGCGCCATCGCGGTGTTCAGACCGGTCTGGCCACCCAACGTGGGAAGAACGGCGTCGGGCTTCTCGCGTTCGATGATCCGCGCCACCACTTCCCACGTGAGCGGTTCGATGTAGGTGCGATCGGCGAAGTCGGGGTCGGTCATGATGGTGGCCGGGTTCGAGTTGGCCAAAATGACGCGATAACCCTCTTCCTTCAGCACCCGACACGCCTGGGTGCCCGAGTAGTCGAACTCGCACGCTTGTCCGATGACGATGGGCCCGGAGCCGATGATGAGGATCGACGAGAGGTCGGTGCGCTTGGGCATCTCAGATGCTCCCGTTCTTCATGAGGTTGGCGAACTGATCGAAGAGATAGCGACTGTCGTGCGGACCGGGTCCCGCTTCGGGGTGGTACTGCACGCTGAACGCCGGTGCGTCGCGCACCACCATGCCCTCGTTGGTGCCGTCGTTGAGGTTCACGTGGGTCACGTTCACCCGGCCGCCCAGACTGTCGGCGTCCACGCAGAAGTTGTGGTTCTGACTGGTGATCTCGACGTGGCCCGAGGCCTCATGACGCACCGGATGGTTTCCGCCGTGATGTCCGAAGGGCAACTTGTAGGTGGAACCGCCCAGAGCGCGACTGAGCAACTGATGACCGAGGCAGATGCCGAACACGGGCACCTCGCCCAACAACTCGCGAATGGCGTCGACCGCGTAGCCCACCGACTGCGGATCACCCGGCCCGTTGGACAGGAACACACCTTGTGGCGAGCGTGCCAGAACATCGGCCGCCGACGTGGACGCCGGAACCACCTCGACCGTGGCGATCTCGGACAGGCACCGCAGGATGGTGGTCTTGATCCCGAAGTCGTACGCCACCACCCTCAACGGACCGGCTCCGAAGAAGTAGGGCTCGGTGGTGGTGACCTTGGAGACGAGATCGACACCGTCGGTGCCCCGTTCGGCGCGCGCCGCCGCCAGCAGTTCGGACTGCGAAGCCGTGCCGAACGCACCGGGCATCGCTCCGGTGTCGCGCAACAGACGCGTGAGTCGCCGCGTGTCGATGCCCGCGATTCCGGCCACACCCGCGGTGCGCAACATCGAGTCCAGACCCTGCTCGGCGCGGTGGTTGCTGTGACGACGCGCGAGATCGCGAACGATCACCCCGCGACAGTGAGGGCGTCGTCCCTCGTCGTCCACCGCCGTGGTTCCGTAGTTCCCGATGTGGGGATACGTGAAGGTCACGATCTGGCCGGCGTAACTGGGGTCGGTCAGCACCTCCTGATAACCGGAGAGAACCGTGTTGAACACGACCTCGCCCGAGGAGATCGCCAGATCGGCCCCGATGGCCTCGCCCTCGAACACGCTTCCATCGGCCAGCACCAAGGCCGCCTCGCGGAGGGCACCATTCTTCGTCGTCACGTGTCGTCATCTCCCTGGCATCGCCCGTTGTTCTGCATAACTATACAATCTGATGAATGAGAATGAATCACCGCTGGGCCACCTGGTCGATGACCACGGCCCGGCCGTTCAGCACCGTGTGCCGAACCCGACCGGTCACCGATCGTCCCTCGTAGGGGGTGTTTCGGCTCTTGCTGGCCAATCGTCGACGATCGACGGTCCATCCAACCCCCGGATCCAGCACCGCGAGGTTCGCCGGCTCCCCCACGGCCACCGGGCGACCGTGACGATCGGCGATTCCGGCGATGCGCGCCGGGTTCCAGCTGAGACAGGCCAGGACCGAACGCAGATCCATGCCCAGCTCCCCGACCGACAGGGCGAAGGCGGTCTCGAGTCCGAGCATCCCCGGAGGTGCCGTGTCGAGCGGCTGTTCCTTCAAGTGGTCGGCATGCGGAGCGTGGTCGGTGGCGATGGCATCGATCGTGCCGTCGCGAAGTCCGGCCTTGAGCGCTTCGATGTCGGCCATCGTGCGCAACGGGGGATTCACCTTGAACACGGGATCGAACGATCGCAACGACTCGTCGTCGAGGGTGAAGTGATGCGGGGTGACCTCGGCCGTGACGGACAGCCCGTCGGCCTTGGCCGCGCGGATCATCTCGACGCTGCGCGCCGTGGACACGTGCAACACGTGCAGGCGTCCACCGGTGATGCGCACCAATTCGATGTCGCGGTGCACCATGAGTTCCTCGGCGATGGACGGCCAACCGGGCAATCCGAGATGACTGCAGCACGAGCCCTCGTGCATCACCGCGCCCGCGGTGAGTCGACTGACCTCGCAGTGTTGCGCCATCGTGACACCCAGGTCCGACGAGTACTCGAACGCCCGCCGCATGAGCAACGGATCCTGCACACCGTTGCCGTCGTCGGTGAAGAGCGTGACCCCGGACTTCATGAGTTCGGCGTACGGCACCAGTTGCTCTCCGGCGCGCCCCACGGTGATGCAACCCGACGGGACCACTTCGCACAGTCCCGCTCGCCGTCCTTGTTCGCGCACGAACTCCACGACCGCGCGCGAATCCTGGGCCGGATCGGTGTTGGGCATGGCCACCACCGCGGTGAAGCCTCCCAACGCCGCGGCGCGACTGCCCGTCTCGATGGTCTCGGATTCCTCGCGGCCGGGTTCGCGCAGGTGCGTATGCAGATCCACGAACCCCGGCGACACGACGGCGTTCGACGCGTCGAGCACCGAGTCCGCCGACGGCAACGCTCCTCCCGCTTCCACGATCACGGCGATGCGCCCGTCGACGACGTGAATGTCGACGAGACGACCGTCCGCGTCGGTGGTGGGGTCGATCACCCGTCCACCGACGATGTTCAAGGTGTTCACTTCACGAGCGTTCACGAGGCAACCTCCGGGTTCGTGTCACCGAGCACGTCGAACAGAACCGCCATCCGCACGGCGACACCGTTGCTCACCTGACGGGTGACGACGGATCGACGCAGATCGGCGGGATCGACCAGCATCTCCACGCCGCGGTTCATGGGGCCGGGGTGCATGACGAGGCACTCGTCGCGCAGACGCGCGGCCCGCGCGTGATCCAGACCGAACCGGTTCGAGTACTCACCGAGATCCGGCACCAACGCCTCGCTCATCCGCTCGCGCTGCATACGGAGCATGTACACCACGTCGACGTCGGCGACGACAGAGTCGAGGTCCGAGGTCACCTCCACCGGCCACGTGTGCACCTCCGGTGGCAGCAACGTGCGAGGGGCGACCACCACGACGCGGGCCCCGAGAGCCGTGAACGCCTGGATGTCGCTGCGGGCCACGCGACTGTGTCGCACGTCGCCCACGATCGCGATGCGCAAACCGGCCAGGCAATCCTCCGTGGCGGGCCGGCCCAACTCGGTGCGGATGGTGTGACAGTCGAGCAGAGCCTGGGTGGGATGCTGATGCCAACCGTCTCCGGCGTTGATGATGCTGGCGTCGGTCCACTGCGACACCTGCCAGGGAACTCCGGACGTCTTGTGGCGCACGATGAAGGCCGCCACACCCATGGCGCTCACGGTTTCGATGGTGTCGCGCAGGCTCTCGCCCTTGTTGACGCTGGAAGTGGACACACTGAACGTCATGATGTCGGCCGACAGTCGCTTGGCGGCGGTCTCGAAACTGATGCGCGTGCGCGTGGAGTCCTCGAAGAACAGACTCACCACCGTGCGACCGACCAACGCCGGCACCTTGGGCACCGGACGTCGATTCACCTCGACCATGTGGTCGGCCAGATTCAGGATGCGAACGATGCCCTCCACCCCGAGCTCGGGGATGCCACGGAGATGCTTCATGACGCCGCCTTGCGCACGATCGTGACGCCCGACTCCGCGACGATCACGTCCTCGTCGCGTCCGGTGGGCAGGTTCTTGCCGACGTAGTCCGGACGGATGGGAAGTTCGCGGTGACCCCGATCCACCATCACCGCCAACTGCACCGCGGCGGGCCGACCGTATTGGTTCAACGCGTCCAGGGCGGCCCGCACCGTTCGGCCGGTGAAGAGGACATCGTCGACCAGCACGACGGTGGACCCGGCCAGGTCGACCGGGATCTCGGTGATCGACACCGGCGTGACCGGACGCAACGCGATGTCGTCGCGGAACAACGCGACGTCCAGTCGTCCGACCGGAACCGCGCTCGACTCGTCGATGCGCGCGATGGCGGCTCCGAGACGCTCGGCGATCCAGACCCCACCGCGCTGGAGACCGACGATCACCACGCCGTCGAGACCACGATTACGTTCGATGATCTCGTGGGCGATTCGGGTGACGGCCCGCGACACGTCGGCCTCGGCGAGAACGGAGACGGAACCTTCGGAGGAAAGAGCGGACGCGGATGCGCGCGGGTTCGGTTGTTGCGGGGCTGCGCCCGACGACGTGCTCATGTTTCCTCCGTTCGGGCCTCACGGGACCCGTTTGACGGTCAAGACGACCCTAGCAGGGTTTCGCGGTGCTACGGATGGAGTCGGGACAGAACCGCGTCGAGGTCCGCGGGCAAGGGGGCGCGGAACGCCATCTGCTCACCCGTGAAGGGGTGTTCGAACTCCAGACCACCGGCATGCAGGAACGGACGCCCGAAGGCCAACGGGGCCCGTGCGCCTCCGTACGACGGGTCACCCACGACGGGATGACCGGTCGCCTGCAGGTGCACGCGGATCTGGTGCGTGCGCCCGGTCTCCAGTTCGCAGGTCACCAAGGACACCTCGGGATCGGAGTAGGTGCGCTCGACGCGGTAGTTCGTGCGCGCGGGCTTGCCGCTGGCCACCACCGCCATGCGCAGCGGGTCACGGGGATCGCGACCGATCGCGGCGTCGATCGTGCCCACCGGCGCGGCCGGACGACCCCACACGAGGGCCGTGTAACGTCGGGTCACCTCGCGGGCCGCCAGCATGTCGACGAACGCCTCGTAGGCGCGTTGTGTTCGCGCCACGATCAACAGGCCGGTGGTACCCACGTCGAGTCGGTGGACGATGCCGGGACGATGGGACTCACCCACCGCGGCGATCTCGGGGTACAGGGCGAGCAAGCCGTTGACCAACGTGCCATCGGCGTTGCCCGCACCGGGGTGCACCACCACTCCGGCGGCCTTGTTCACGACGATCACGTCGTCGTCGACATGGACGACGTCGACCGCGACGGACGGGTCCGGTTGGGGTAGTTGTTCCTCGGGCAACGTCGCCAGATCGACCGTGACCGATTGGCCCACCTTCATGCGAACCTTGCCACTCGGGGCGGCGGCTCCGTCGACGGTGACACCGCCCGCGGCGATGATGGTCGCCGCATCGGCGCGACTGAGCTCGGTGATGAGCGAGACGATGCGGTCGAGTCGCTCACCGTCGAGCGACTCGGGGATCTCCTCGTTGACGATCGAACTCACGACGAAACCCTTCCCGCGCGCAGATAACCCAGAATCAGCAACGCACCACCGACGTTGATGCAGATGTCGGCGACGTTGAAGATCGGAAACCATTGGAAGTCGATGTAGTCCACGACGCGCCCACGGAACCAGCCGTCCTCGCGCAGGAGCCGATCGACGATGTTGCCCACGGCTCCACCCACGATCAGACCGACCGCGACTGTCGACAGGCGACCGCTTCCCTGTCGCATCGACACCAACAGGCCCACGACGACCACCGTGGCCACGACGCCGATGACCGGCCCCCATCCCTGACCGCGGCCGAAGGCCATTCCACCGTTGAAGGCCAGGTTGAACTGCAGGGTCCAGACCACGTGAACCACGTGGCCGTCAGCGAGGGAGTTGAGGGCCCAGTGCTTGGTGATCTGATCGAACGCGACGCACACCGCCGCGATGGACAACGACGCACCCCTCACACCGACGCGCGAGGCCGGCGACGCACCGGCCACGTCGTTCATCGACGGCCGATCCCGCCGACTCTCTCCTCGACCAACTCGGTGGCCCACGGAATCACCTCGAGGCGCTCGCGCGGGATCGGTCGGGTCGAGATGACGCTGTAGCCGTAGTCGCCGGATTCGATGCGCTTCAGAGCCGCGTCGATGTCCTCCACGATCTGACGGGCCTGCTCGGAGAGCACACGATCGCGTTCGCGTTCGACGGCCATGGTGTCGCCCTCGCCGCCGTCCTCGTCGAACTGATCGTCACCCATTCCGGCTTCCTCGATGAGTTGCTCGCGTTCGTTCTCGAGTCGCTCGGCCTGACCGAGCAAACGGGCCCGTTCCGTTTCCAGAAGCGCGCGCTGAGCGCGAAGAAACGCCAGATCGAAATCCTTGTTCGAGATGATTCCGTCCTTGGTCTTGGGCTTCTTGCCCGGGACCGGCGGCTTCACGAAGACCGGCTTCACCGGCTTCTTGGGCACCGGCGCGGGCTTGGGTGCCACGACCTTGGGTGCCACGACCTTGGTCGCCACGGGCTTGGCGGCCACCGGTGCGGGCTTCTGAGCTACCACCTTCTGGGGAGCGGGCTTCTTCGCCACGACCTTCTTCGGTGCCGGCTTCTTGGGTGCCGGTTTCTTCGGTGCCGGCTTCTTGGCGACCGGCTTCTTCGCCACGACCTTCTTGGGTGCCGGTTTCTTCGGTGCCGGCTTCTTCGCCACGACCTTCTTGGCGGCTGACTTCTTCGGTGCCGGCTTCTTGGCGACCGGCTTCTTGGCCACGACCTTCTTGGCGGCCGACTTCTTCGGTGCCGGCTTCTTCGCCACGACCTTCTTGGCGGCCGACTTCTTCGGTGCCGGCTTCTTGGCGACCGGCTTCTTCGCCGCGGGCTTCTTGGGTGCCGGCTTCTTGGCGGCGGGCTTCTTGACCGATTTGGTGGCCATGGGAACGTCCTTGGTCGATGTTTACGGCGAGGATAGTCCCGTTGGTCGTCCTCCGAGCGGCTATCGGCTCACGGACACACCGATGTACACCGGTTCGTCGTCCAGTTCGGCGTTCGGAGTGCCATCGCCCCAACCCACGGCCGTCGCCAACGTTTCGGCGGCGATCATGTCGACGAACGTGGCCACCTGGCGACGCACCGACTCCGACACCCCCAAGGTGAGGGCGATGCGATCGCTCACCTCGAGGCCGGCGTCACGGCGAGCCTGCTGAACGAGTCGAATCAGGTCACGCGCGGTTCCCTCGGCGGCCAACTGCGGCGTGATCTCGATGTCGAGGCTGACCATGCCCAAACCATCGGCCAAGGTCACCCCGGCGGAACCCTCGGCCGCCGCCATCTTGACGGAGTACTCGCCTTCCATCAGCTCGATGCCTCCGGCCACGACCACGCCGTCGACATGCGACCAGTTTCCGGCCTTGACGGCCTTGATGACCTCTTGGGTGCGACCACCCAAACGCGGACCGAGCGCACCCGGGATCACCTGCAGTACCGCCGTGGTCCCCGACTCCTGCTCGGCCGACAAGACGACCGTCTTCACGTTCACCTCGTCGGCGATGATGTCGACGAAGGGTCGCAGGGTCTCGGCATCGGGGTGCGAGACTTTCAACTCGGCCAGGGGCAAACGCACCCGTCGCGAATGGGCTTTGCGGACCGACAGAGCCGACGAGCACACTTCGCGCACGCGGTCCATCGCCCTCACCAGATCGCCGTCGGCAGGGAGATCGCTCGCGCTCGGCCAGTCCGTGAGATGCACGCTCGACCCGCCGGTGAGACCCTCGTAGACGGTGTCGGCGACCAACGGCAACAACGGGGCGGCCACGCGACACAACGTCTCCAGAACGGTGTGCAAGGTGTCCACCGCGTCGGCGTCACCGGCCCAGAATCGATCGCGCGAACGACGGATGTACCAATTCGTGAGAACGTCGAGGAAGTCCCGCGTGTTCGCACAGGCCGAGAAGAGGTCGTACGCATCGAGATCGCGGGTCACCGCGGTCACCAGATCGGAGGTCTTGGCGAGGATGTAGCGATCCAGCACGTGGGTGGAATCGACACGAACCTTGCCGGTCACGCCCTCGGCGTTGGCGTACAGACCGAGGAAGTACCACGAGTTCCACAACGGCAGGAGGACCTGGCGCACGGTCTCGCGGATACCTGCCTCGGTGACCGAGAAGTCGGCACCACGCAGGATGGCCGACGACAGCAGGTACCAACGCATGGCATCGGCGCCGTAGGTGTCGAAGACCACCATGGGGTCCGGGTAGTTGCGCAGACTCTTCGACATCTTCTGGCCGTCGTCGCCCAGCACGATGCCGTGACTCACGCAGGTGGAGAAAGCCGGACGATCGAAGAGGGCGGTGGCCAGCACGTGCAACGTGTAGAACCAACCGCGCGTCTGGCCGATGTACTCCACGATGAAGTCGCCGGGATAATGCTGTTCGAACCATTCCGTGTTCTCGAACGGATAGTGCACCTGCGCGAAGGGCATCGAACCGCTCTCGAACCAACAGTCGAGCACCTCGGGCACGCGACGCATCATCGACGCACCGGTGGGGTCGTCGGGGTTGGGGCGCACCAGATCGTCCACGGCGGGTCGGTGCAGGTCGGTGATGGATGTCCCGAAGTCGCGCTGCAGGTCGGCGATGCTCCCGTACACGTCGATGCGCGGATAGTTGGGGTCGTCGCTCTTCCACACGGGAATGGGTGAGCCCCAGAAGCGATTGCGACTGATGGACCAGTCGCGCGCGTTCGCGATCCACTTGCCGAAGGAACCTTCCTTCAGGTGCTCGGGCACCCAGGTGATCTGCTTGTTCAACTCGATCATGCGGTCCTTGATGGCCGTGACCTCCACGAACCACGACGAGATCGCGCGGTACACCAGCGGCTCGGCGCATCGCCAGCAGTGCGGATAGGAGTGCGAATACGTGTCGTGTCGCACCACCACTCCGGCCGCCTTCAGGTGCTTGATGACCGCGGGGTTGGCTTCGAAGACGTGCTGGCCGACCCAATCGGTCACCTCGGCGGTGTAGCAACCATGACTGTCCATCGGACACACCGCGTCGATGCCGGCCGCCTGACACGCCAGTTGGTCGTCCTCACCGAAACCGGGAGCCATGTGGACGATTCCGGTTCCGTCCTCGGTGGTGACGAATTCGGCCGCGAGCACCCGGAAGGCGTTCGTGGCGTCGGCGAAGTAGTCGAACAAGGGGCGGTACGGGCGACCCACCAGGTCGGCACCCCGCAGGGTGCCCACCCGGACGGCACCGTCGAATTCGCGCTCGTAGGCACCCAGTCGCGCCTCGGCCAGGATCGAACGCTCGCCGTTCAGTTCCATGATCGCGTAGTCGACGTCGGGATTGACGGCCAGGGCCAGATTCGAGGGCAGGGTCCACGGCGTGGTGGTCCAGGCCAACAGGCTCTCCCCCGTCTCCAACGCGAATCGCACCGTCAGGGCCGGGTCCTGCCGATCGCGATACACGTCGTCCATGCGCGTCTCGGTGTTGCTGAGCGGCGTCTCGCATCGCCAGCAGTAGGCCAGCACCCGATAGCCCTCGTAGATGAGACCCTTGTCGTGCAGGGTCTTGAACGCCCACATGACGCTTTCCATGTACGGAAGGTCGAGCGTCTTGTAGTCGTCGTCGAAGTCGACCCAGCGCGCCTGACGCGTGACGTAGCGCTCCCATTCACTCGTGTAGCGCAACACCGACGTGCGGCAGTAGTCGTTGAACTTCTCGATGCCGAACGCGGTGACCTCGGGATGGCCCGAGATGCCGAGTTGCTTCTCGGCCTCCACCTCGGCGGGAAGTCCGTGACAGTCCCAGCCGAACCGACGTTCGACCTTCTGGCCGCGCATGGTGCGGTAGCGCGGCACCGCGTCCTTGACGAACCCGGTCAGCAGGTGGCCGTAATGCGGAAGGCCGTTGGCGAAAGGTGGTCCGTCGTAGAAGACGAACTCGTTGTCGCCACCGTCTCCGGCGGTGCGACTCTGCACCGACGACTCGAACGTGCGCTCACGTTCCCAGCGGGCCAGGGTGGCCGATTCGATCGCCGGAAAGTCCGGCTGGGCGTCGATGGAGGGATACGGGCGCGCGTTCATGGACGAAGTCCGAGGCTAGCGGGGTGCGATCAGAGGATCAGGCTGCGCAACACCTGTAACGCCAGGATGAGCACCAGGGGCGACAGATCGAGTCCACCCATGGGCGGAAGCGCCCGTCGAATGGGACCCAACACCGGTTCGGTGAGGCGACCCGTCCATTCGCGCACCGCGGACAGCGCGCCACCGTTGGATGGGAACCACGACAGGACGACCTGAACGAAGATCACCATCGTGTACAAGCCGATGAGAGATGCGAGGAGTTCGCGCACGGATCAGTAGTCGACGTTCGGGCGCGGAGCCGGCTTCAACAGGTACACGCCACGGGCGACCTTCTCGATCTTGCCGTGAAGCGCGTAACACAAGCCGCTCGAGAAGTCGATCATGCGACGCGCGACGTCGTCGTCACAACCCTCGGTGTTCAAGATGACGGGCTGACCGTCGCGATAGCGGTTGGCGACTTCCTGGATGTCGTTGAAGCGAATGGCCTTCACGGTGTGCGGCTCACCCTGCACCGAGCCGCCGATGGTGCGCACCGACGACGAGGGACGACCCGACACCGGACGAGGCTGAATGGACGAATCATCGACACCCATGCGTCGCGGCGGAATGGGATCGGTGTCCCGGGGCGTCACCTGACGAACGACCGGCCGCGAACCACCGTCGTCGAACTCGCCACGTCGGGGATCGGGACGCGACACGCCGCCGGAACGATCGGGCATGTCCTGATCGTCGTAGTCGTCGTACGCGTCGTCCTCGCCCAAACCGAGGTAATCCATGGCTTTTCTGAAGATCGACATCGCCCGAAGAATAGTCGGGGTCAGAGCGTCCGAGGTGGACGCTCTCCGAAGATCGCCGAACCGACACGAATCAGTGTCGACCCCTGCGCGACCGCCACCCGCCAGTCCCCCGACATCCCCATGGACAACTCCGGCAGATCCAGGTCGGACGCCAACCGCGCCACCGTCCGAAACGCGTTCTCGGTGCGCTCGGGATCACCGTCGGTCGGACCCACGGTCATGAGGCCCTCCACCGTCAACCCGCCCGAGGTGGCCGCCGACATCAACGCATCGAGCTGGTCGGGCCGGCACCCTCCCTTGTCGGACTCGCCGGTGGCGTTCACCTGGAGCAGAATCCGGGCGCCGGGTCGGCGATGGCTCAACTCCGCCACCACCGATTCGCGGTCGATCGACTGCCAGACCTCGACGATGCCGACCAACGAACGCACCTTGTTCGATTGCAGTCCGCCGATGAAGTGCACCTCCGGTACGGGACCGGCTCGGTGGGCCGACGTGAAACGTTCCCACTTGTCGATCAACTCCCGGGCGTAGTTCTCCCCGATCCGTTCGCAACCGGCGGCCACCACCGCCGCGATGGCCTCGGGCGGAAAGGTCTTGGTGACCGCGACGATCCGAACCCGATCTCCGCCGAGAGCGCGCACCTCGTCGGCCAACCCCCGATAGCGATCCGCGACGGCGGACGCCTCGACCGGACGTTCGTCGCTCACGCGGCCTCCCTCCACACGGCCAACACCTGACGTCGCGTCTCACCACGCGAACGATGCGAGAAGAAGAGTCCGTCGCCACAACCGGTGCACGAACCGACGTCGATGATGCGAACGTCGGGGTTCCTCGCGCGCAGCGCGAGACGAACGAGTGCACCCATGTCGAGTGCCGGTCGCCCACGACCGTCGGTCGATCGCACGTGGGGCCCGAAGATGCGATCCATGTGGTCGAGATCCTCGGGTCCGAACTCGTAGCAACACGGTCCGATGTGCGCGCCGACCACCGCGACGCTCGGAGGGTCACCACGGAGCACCATGGCATCGATCGCCGCGTCGAGTACGCCATCGCGAGCACCGCGCCAACCCGCGTGCACGCCGGCCACCCATTCGCGTCCGAGCAGCACCAGCGGCACGCAGTCCCCCACCCACACGCCGAGGACCGCACCCGCGGTGCGCGTGACGGACACGTCGCCGACGGAACCGTCGTGACCCCCGGGTGACTCGATCTCGCGAACGATCACACCGTGATCCTCGGACAGCTGGGTCCACGGGTGCGACGACAACGCCGCCCGGGTCGCGCCGATCGTCGAAGATGCCGGGTGGAAGTCCCCGTCACGACGCGTGGACTGGACGACACGAACGTCGGGACGCTCGCTCACATGGATGAACGCGGGCATCGTGCCCGCCGGGTCACTTCAAGAACGACGGGACGTCGAAGTCGTCGTCACCATCGTCGGACGGACCGGCCGGATCACTGGCGAAGATGTCCTTGGCCACCGGAGCCGGAGCGGGACGGGACTCGCGCGCCGGAGCGGCCGCACGACCCGCGGGACGACCGGTCGGCCGCACCTGCGGTGCACCGTCCCAACGATCGAAGCCCGCGGCGATGACGGTGACCTTCACCTCGTCGCCCATGTCGTCGTTGATGACGGTTCCGAAGATGATGTTGGCGTCCTGGTGCGCGATGCCGTGGATGATCTCGGCGGCCTCGTTCATCTCCATGAGGGTCATGGTGGAGGGACCCGTGACGTTCAGCAACACGCCCCGGGCACCCTCGATGGACGCCTCGAGCAGGTTGCTGGACAAGGCCTTGAGCGCGGCGTCGCGCGCACGGCTGTCACCACTGGCGGTTCCGATGCCCATGAGGGCCGAACCGGCGTTCTGCAGTGTCATCTTCACGTCGGCGAAGTCGGTGTTGATGAGGCCCGGGTTCGTGATGAGGTCCGAGATGCCCGAGACGCCGCTGTAGAGCACCTCGTCCGCGCGACCGAAGGCTTCCATCACCGTGTCGCGCGCGTCGACCACCGACAACAGACGGTCGTTCGGCACGACGATGAGGGTGTCGACTTTTTCCTTCAGCTTGGCGATTCCGGCGTCGGCCTGCACCGCGCGACGACGACCCTCGAACGAGAACGGACGCGTGACGATGCCGATCGTGAGCGCACCGAGGCTCTTGGCGATCTCGGCCACCACGGGCGCGGCACCGGTTCCGGTTCCACCACCCTCACCGGCGGCGATGAACACCATGTCGGCACCCTTGAGCGCGTCCTCGATCTCGTCGCGATGCGCTTCGGCCGCCTGACGTCCGACCTCGGGGTCGCTACCGGCACCGAGTCCACGGGTGAGTTCACGACCCACGTCGAGCTTGAGTTCGGCATCGCTCGTCATCAA
This sequence comes from Actinomycetota bacterium, assembly GCA_009704425.1. Classification (GTDB taxonomy): domain Bacteria; phylum Actinomycetota; class Acidimicrobiia; order Acidimicrobiales; family Ilumatobacteraceae; genus Casp-actino8. The sequence goes on from WLEG01000007.1 coordinate 18,688, forward strand.
CGCCTGGATGTCGGTGTTGATGGCGATGAACTCGACTCCGCGCAGATTGCGCTCGATCATGCGGTTCACCGCGTTCACACCGCCACCGCCGACGCCGATCACCTTGATCTGGCAGATGTAGTTGTTCTGTCCACCAACCATGCTGGGAGACTCCTCCGCTTTCGGGTTGTCAGCTACGCCGACGGCCTGTTGTTAATGCTTCGCTCGTGATCCGGGGATCGTCATGAAACTACGCCAGCCCCTCCGGACATTCCGTCCGGGCTGGTTGTGGGCGTTATTCTCCCACTTTCGCCGACTCAATGGGGGGATACCCCGCCATTGGCGCCGGACAAAGTCCTGCTAGATGCCCCGAATCCCCGCCGGGGCACTCAGCGGACACTCGGCTCACCGCTGGAGACGTCGATGGTGGCGTACTTGTTGGATCCCTGCTTCTTGATCTCGTTCACGACCCCGACCAACTTGGTCTGGAAATCGTTGGGCCTCCCGAACAACACCTCCACCTCGTTGGTGAGCGACATCGACACGTCCCCGTCGGCCGAGACCGACATGGCGATCAGGCGCGCCAGCAGGTCGGCGGGCAACGCGTTGATCAACTGGGCCGCTCCGAGGAACGGTTGTCCCACGGTGTCCCCCGCCGACAGGTTCGGTCCGGTCCCTCGGATCGGGAAGTAGTCGACCGGGTCCCCCTCGATCACGTCGAGCACCCGTCCATCCCGGTCGATCACGCGATTGAAGCCGTCGACGGCTCGGTAGAACGCGATCGGTCGACGTTCGACGATCTGGATGAGGACGCGCGACGGCAGGTGGGTCGACAACGAGGCCTCGCGCACCCACGGGATGGACTCCAGCCGGACTTCGGCCGCGTGAAGATCCGCGGTGAGGATCGGCTCGCCCTTCAGGTCCGAGATCACCTCGCCCAACATGGTGGGGTCGGCGTAGACGTTTCCCTCCACCTCGACGTTACGGATGGACAGGATCGGTGAGGTCAGCAGCAGCAGGATCACCAGGACCGCCGCCACCGCGATGCCGACCAACGAGAACCAGCGAAGGCGACGACGCCCGGCCGCTCGACGGATGGCGATACGTCGTTGTCGGAATCGCGACGCGCCCGCGGGTGCGGGTTCCGACGCCGGAACCGGGCCCGAGTCGTCGTCGGAGATGACGACGCGCTTCTTGCCCGAGGACGAGCCCGACGACGGGGCCGACACCTTGCGCGCGGCGGCCGGCTTCGCCGGAGAGGATGGCTTCGACGGC
>WLEG01000070.1 GCA_009704425.1 Actinomycetota bacterium
ATGAACGGAGCCTTGGGCGACGATCGATAGGGCTTGTCCTCGACCGAGCGCACGGTGACGGGGGCGTCGGCCAAGCGGGCGACCAGGCTGTGGGCGGCGGCTTCGCTCAGCACCACGACACCGTCCTTCACCCGACCGGTGCTGTCGAAATCCTTGCCGGTGGCCACCCGACTGCCGTCGAGTTCCAACAAGGCGGCCTTGAACGAGGGCGACGTGGCCGACACCAGGTCGAGGCCCCAGTAGCCCGCGGTCACGAAGGCGATGCGTTCGCGTTCGCGTTCCACGATGAGACGCACGGTGGGGCTCTGCACGCGACCGGCCGACAGTCCTCGGTTCACTTTCCTCCACAACACGGGTGAGACCTCGTATCCGAACAGGCGGTCGAGGATGCGACGGGTTTCGGCCGCGTCAACCAGACCGAAGTCCAGGTCGCGCGGCGTGGCGAAGGCGTGGCTGATGGCGGCCTTGGTGATCTCGTGGAACACCACGCGGTGCACGGGCACGCCGGGTTTGATGGCCGACTTCAGGTTCTCGACCAGGTGCCAACTGATGGCCTCGCCCTCGCGGTCCTCGTCCGTCGCCAGATACACGGCGCTGGCCTGCTTCACCAGTTGGCGCAACTCCTTGACCACCTTGGCACCGCGCTCGGTGAGCTCGTACGTGGGCTTGAAGTGGTTGTCGACGTCGACGGCCAATCCCTTGGAGGGAAGGTCGGCCACGTGACCGACGGAGGCGCGGACGTCGTACTCCGAGCCCAGGAAAGACGCGATGGTCTTGGCCTTGGCGGGTGATTCGACGATGACGAGGGGCTTGGACATATATATAAAGCGTTACGAGAGACCGGAGAGGTTTGTCAAGCCGTCTGTTTATCGGCGATGTGCGAGTGCCCCTCCACGTCGATCTTCGGAAGCACCCGATCGAGCCACTTCGGGATCCACCAGTTGCGAGCCCCGAGAAGTTCCATCGTCGCAGGTACGAGCACCATTCGCACCAGAGTGGCGTCGATGAGAACGGCCACGGCGAGACCCATGCCGAAAAGTTTCACGGTACGGTCGTCACCGGCCACGAAACTTCCGAAAACGGCGACCATGATCAGCGCCGCGGCGGTGATCACACGGGCGGTGGCGGCCAGTCCGTCGGCCACCGCGGTGGCGTTGTCACCCGTGCGGTCGAACTCCTCCTTCATGCGCGACAAGAGGAACACCTCGTAGTCCATCGACAAACCGAACACGATGGCGAACAACATCATGGGAATGAACGGATCGATGGGTCCGGGGGCACCCATGCCGATCAGATCGGCGCCCCAACCCCACTGGAAGATGGCCACCACGATTCCGTAGGCGGCCCCGATGGACAACAGATTCATGACGACGGCTTTCAACGGAACCAGAAGGCTCCGGAACACCGCCATCAACAACAGGAACGACAGCAACAACACGGCTCCGACGAACAGGAACACCCGTCGGCCGAAGTAGTCGCTCAGATCCACGCCGATCGCGGTGAAGCCACCGACGTTCACCACCACACCCGAGTCACCGATGGCTGCCGGCAGAACATCGTCGCGCAAGCGGTGGACCAGTTCGGCCGTGCCCTCGGCTTGCGGTGATTCGCGTTGCACGACCTTCCAGAGCACGAGATTCCCGGGTGCGGGCATGCCGGGAGACACCAGCACCACGTCGGGATCGGCGTCGACGGCGGCACCGATGCGATCGAGCGTCTCCTGGCTCGTGCCCGGGGGCACCTCGGCGACCAACTGCAACGGTCCGTTGAAGCCGGGTCCGAAGCCCTCGGCCAACAGGTCGTAGGCGCGACGCGCGGTCTGCCACTCGGCACGATTGCCGTTGTCGCTCAGCGCCAGACGCATCCCGAGCAGCGGGATGGTGAGGATGAGAAGCACCCCGAGGCCCGCGAGGAATGACGTCCAGGGCCGCTTCTGGATGAAGCGACTCCAACGGAACCAGAACTGTCGGTCCTTGGGCTTGGGGGCCCGATGCTTGATGGGCACCCGCCACGACGTCACGAGGAAGCTGAGTGCGACGATCGCCGCGGCGACCAACAAACCGACGAGAAGAAGATTGATGGTTCCGAGGAAGATGATTCCGAACAGCGACATCGATGCGAAGACGATCAAGGACCACAAGGCGGCACGCGTGGTGACGTCGATGCGATGTCCGACGAGCGACAGCAACGCGGGGAGCAAGGTGAGGGCCGCGATCACCATCACGCCCACCGTGGCCGATCCACCGATGGCCAGTCCGTAGATGAACTTCATGCCCATCATGTACATGCCGAGCAACGAGATCATCACGGTGATCCCGGCGAACAGAACCGCGCGTCCGGCGGTGTCGATGGCTTCCACCGTGGCGTCCTCGGGACTCATGTTCGCTCGCAAACCCTCGCGGAATCGCGTGACGATGAAGAGCGCGTAGTCGATACCCACCCCGAGTCCGATCATCGCGCCGATCTGCACCACGAACTCGGGCATCTCCATCACGTGGCTGAGGATGGTGATGATCGCGATGCCGGTGCCGAGTCCGACGAGCGCGGTCCCGATGGGGAGTCCCATGGCCAACACCGAACCGAAGGCCAACACCAGGATGATGACGGCGGCCAACAGCCCCACCACTTCGCTCTCGGGCAATTCGAACGACACGAAAGGGTCACCGCCGTACTCGATCACCAGATCGGCGGGCAGGTCGCCCGACGCGATGATGGGGTCACCGATCTCGCGAATGTGCTCGCCGATCAGTTCCAGATCGCCCTGTGATTCACCCGAAGGGAGACCCAGCACGGCGTAGGCGATCGTGCCCGACTCGCTGACGAGCGAGGCGTCGTCGAAGGGGCTCGTGATGCGCACGCCTTCCACACCGGTGACGATCGCGTCGAGGAAGACGTCGATTCCTTCGCGGACCTCGGCGTCGTCGAATCCCCGCGGCGATTCGAACACGATCTGGGCGTCGGTGATGCTGTCGCTGTCGGGGAAAGCGGCCTGCAACAGATCGAGGGCCCGCAGACTCTGCGAGTCGGGGATGGAGAAACGCGTCTCGAACGCGCCACCACCCATGGCACCGTTCGCGACGCTCGTGCCGCCGATCAGCGTGACGAGCCAGATGATGATGGTGAGCCAACGATGGCGGAAGCACCAGCGACCGAGACGAGCGAGCATGTTTTCCTCTGGCGCCGTTGGGGGTTACGGATGTACTGCGCCTCCGGCAGGCTACGGTCACCCATGTGAGCGACCCTCGAACCGCGCTTGGTTGGAATGTCACATGGGATGCCGTGTGGGATTCGATCGAACACGCGCGCCCGGCGGGGGCCGAGACCCCCGTGAGTCGCGGCCCCGGTCGTGTCGCGCGTTTGGATCGTGGGTGGAGCACCATCTGGTACGGCCCACCCTCGAGTGACCTCGCGCCGGTTCGGGCGCGCAACATCGGCGCCGAGGTGGCCGTGGGCGACTGGGTGGTGGTGTCGGACGACGGTGAACGGGTGGAAACGGTTCTGCCCCGGCAGAGCGCGTTCATGCGTCGGGCCAGTTTCGAGGGTCAGCGCGCCGAGGCTCACACCATCGCGGCCAACATCGACGTGGTGTTCCTGCTGCACGCGTTGGTGTCACCGCCGAATCAACGACGTCTGGAACGCGAGTTGGTCCTGGCCTTCGACAGCGGAGCGCAACCGGTTCTGGTGCTCACCAAGTTGGACCTCATGGACGACGCCGAGGAGACGGCCCGACGGGTCGCCACCCTCGAGGCGGTGGCCCCCGGGGTACCGGTGCACGTGGTCAGCGGTATCCGTGGTGACGGTCTCGACGCCTTGCGCGGATACGCCAGGGGATATCGATCGGTGGCGTTGTTGGGGGCCAGTGGCGTGGGCAAGAGCACCATCGTGAACACGCTCGTGGGCGGCCAGGTGCAGAGCACCGGCGTGGTCCGCGAGGGTGATCAACGTGGACGGCACACCACCACCGCGGTGCAACTGGTCGCGCTTCCGTCGGACCCCGTCGGCGCGGAGGGATGGCTGATCGACACGCCCGGAGTGCGCGCCGTGAGTCTGTGGTCCAGCGGCACCGGGATCGAGCGGGCCTTCGCCGACGTCTTCGCGTTGTCCGAGTCGTGTCGATTCCGGGACTGCAAGCACGAGGAGGAGCCGGACTGCGCCGTTGCCGCCGCCGTGCGCGCCGGTTCGCTCGATCCCCGTCGTCTCGACAGCATGAAGCGCCTGGTGGCCGAGGAGGCCGCTTTGGAAGAGGAACAGAAGGCGCGTCTGAAGGTGGAGGATCGACGAGGTTTCCGCAAACGAAAGCCGTGATCGTTCAGAGCTCGCCGTTGTCGAGTCGCCGCAATACCGTCACCGCGTGTTCGCGCACCGCATCGATGTCGCCCAATCGTTGAGCGGCGCGCACCTGTTGGGCCACGCGTGGGTTCCGCACGAATCGATCCTGGTGTCGCATCATGAAATCCCAATAGAGCGTGGTGAAGGGGCAGGCGTCGTCGCCGGTGCGCTTCGCCCGGTCGTAGCGGCATCCCTTGCAGTAGTCGCTCATCTTGTGGACGTAGGCACCGCCCGACGCGTAGGGCTTGGTGGCCATGATGCCCCCGTCGGCGTATTGCGACATTCCGATCACGTTGGGCACCATCACCCACTCGGCACCGTCGACGAAATTCGCCCACATCCAGTCGGTGAGTGAACGCGGATCGATTCCGGCGGTCAGGGACAGGTTGCCGATGAGCATCAGGCGTTGGATGTGATGCGCCCAGCCGTGCTGGCGGATCTCGCTCATCACCGTGCTCATGCACCGCATGGACGTCTCGCCGGTGGTGAACAGTGGCGGCAACGGTCGGTCGGCGTTCAGGGCGTTCATGTCCGCGTAGTCGGGCATCCCCTCCCAGTAGAGACCCCACACGTACTCGCGCCAGCCGATGACCTGTCGGATGAATCCCTCGGCCGATGCGACGGGAACCCGTCCGTCGTCGAACGCCTTCTGCACCGCGTCGCAGACTTCGGCGGGGGTGAGCAGACCGATGTTCAGGTACGGGGACAACAACGAGTGGGCCAGATGCCAACTCTGGGTGGTCATGGCATCCTCGTGCGGGCCGAACTCGGGCAACAGATCGTCGACGAAGTGTCGTAGACGACGCAACGCACCCGCGCGCGTGGTGGCCCACAAACCGCGGGGATCGTCCCCGATGCAGTGCGGACGCAGTTCGGCGATCACCTCGTGATCGAGTTCGTCCGGCTCGTCCGTGAGCGGAGCGGGCCAACGGCCGGCCGCGTTCTTCGGCGGAGGCTCGCGGTTCTCGGCGTCGTGATTCCACACCCCGCTCACCGGCTGGTCGCCGTCCATGAGATAACCGAGTCGCCGTCGCTGCCAGCGGTAGAAGTCCTCCATCTTGAAGGTCTTGCGCCCGGTCAGCCAGTCGGACTTCCACGCGGCGAATTCGTCGTAGTGACACAGGAACTGGTTGCCCCGCACGACGGTGCAATCGTTGGCGCGGACCATGCGCAACGCCGACCAACTGGCGGGCTCCATCACCTCGACGGCGGCGGGCGCGAACTCGGCGCGGTGTTCGCGAAGTCCGGCCACGAGCGAATCGGCGCGGCGGTAGTCCACCTGCCATCCGTCGGCCGCCAGCTCGCGGGCGAAACGTCGCATCGCACAGATCACCAGGTGGGCGCGCTGGATGTGCCAGGACTTCGACGCCACCTTGGCCCGGCTCTCCACCATCAACACCCGGTGGGTCGCCGGGGAAGCCGCCGCCAACGCGGCGAAGGACCGGTTCAGTTGGTCGCCGAGAACCCAGACCGTGCGGTCGGGAGCGGAAGCGACGCGGGCCATGCGTTCAGTGTGGTGCGCGCGTCACGGGGATGCGATGTCGAGCACGGACGACACGATGGGAACACCGGCGCCCACTCCCATGCGCCGAAGTCGATCGATGATGTCGGGGTTCGTGCACACCACCGCGAGCGGATCACCCGCGTCACGCCGGCGGGCGGCGACTCCGAGCAGGATTCCGACCGCGGCATCGTCGAGGACCGTGATCCCGTCGAGGTCCAGAACGGCCGACATCGACGGTCGAAGATGTTTGGTGAGGGCGTCCGAGAAGCGGGGCAACGAGGACAGGTCGAGGGCGCCGTCGAAGGCCAGCACGAGATGCCGACCGATCTCCTGGGTGCTCACCCGCAGACTCACGTCGTCAACCTAGCGGTGGCTCGCGCAGCAAGGTGAGCTCCGAATCGACGGTCACGTCGGGGAAGAAGCGCCCCACCACGGGTACGTCGGTGGGGATCGTTCGTCGCACGCGAACCGTGACGTAGCGGCCATCGTCGTCGACCAACACCGTGGCCCCGCCGCCCAGGAGTTCGTCCACCCTCTCGCGCGCGGCAATGGTCGGCGACGAGGCGACGCTGGCCGACCGAGCGGCGTTCCACGTGACGCTCTCCAACCGGGCGCGTTCGGTGAGCACGACGGCCACCTGCACCACGGCCAGCACGAGGATCACCGCGAGCGGCAGGGTGAGAACGAACTCGACGGCCGCTTGACCGCGGTCTCGATGGACCGTTTCAGGGCAGTTTGGACGTGATGCCATCGATGACACCGTCGAAGAGCGAGCCGATCTTTCCGGCACCGCCTCCGCCGGTGGCCCAGGCGATGACCAACAGTGCGATCAAACCGGCGGCCAGCATGACCAAGGCGTATTCCGACGTCGCCTGTCCGACATCGCGAACGGGTCGTGTGTCCGGGTTCTCGTGTTCCATGGGTTGTCCTTTCATGACGTGGGAATCCGTATGTGCCCGAGCGTGGCGGCGATCACCGGCACGATGACGAGCACCACGAACGAGGGGAGTGTGCACGCGACCAACGGCACGGCCAGTTGGACGGGAAGTTTCCGGGCCGACGACTCGGCTTGTCGTCGTCGATGATGTCGGGCCGCGATCGACAACTGGTACGCGATCTGATCGATGGGTATTCCGAGACGATCACCATCGGCGAGGATCTCGGTGAGTGGCCGTGCGATGGGGCCGAGAACGCGCGGGATCTCGTCGAGGGCGGTGCCGAGACGTTCACCGGACCCGACCGAAGCGAGCACCGCGCGGAACGCCTCGCGTACCGAGAGCGGAGCGTGGCGCGCCAACAGTTCGATGGCCAGGATGGGTGTGTGACCGGCGCGCAACGCGGCCAGGAGCAAGTCGACGGCGTCGGGCAGATCGTCGACGACGGCACGGGCGCGGCGGTCACGGATGATGCGGCGACGGCGGAGCACCAGAACGACCACCAGAACGAGGAGAACGAAAGCGGTCATGAGCGTTCCAACAGAGTCCGGGTCCATCGACGACCCACGATGTTCAGCCCGACACCAACGACGAGGCAGAACCAACCGAGCGGTGTGGCGATGAGGGTGCGACGAACGTCGTGGTGCTCGAGGAACATGTATCCGCCGCACGCGACCGGAAGCCAGGTGATGAGTCGGGTGGACGCGAGTGCCGTGGCCGCCTGGGTGCGTCGCTCGGCGCGGGCATGTGCCCGGTCGTCGAGTGTGGCGACGAGCGAATCGATGGTGCCCGCGATGTCTCCTCCGGTGGAAGCCGAGATGGCGAGAACGTGCAGGCTCATCACGACGTCGCGATCGGACTGGTCGCGAACGACTCGATGGCAGGCGTCGGTCAACGGGGTTCCGGCCACCACCATGCGGGCGAGTTCGCGTGTGACATCCGTGGGATGACGAACGGTGCTGGCCACCAGAGCCGCCGTGAGTGTCTGCGACGAGCGCAGAGCCCGCGCGACGTGGGCCAGGGCGTCGCGCAGGTCCGCGTTACCCACCGTCTCGCGGGGGTGGCGCTCACGACGTCGTCGTCGATCACGCGGTCGCACGGTGAACCGTCTCGATGTGGCGTCGGTCGGAGTGTCGCACGTGGACCACATGGTCGATCAGACGTCGACCGTCGGCCGTCTTGACGAGATGCACGACCGTTCCGATGGCCGCCGACACGGTTCGTCGTATGTCGTCGGCCCTCCACGAGGGAGCGGCTTGCGAGACCAACAGGTCGATGCGTTCGAGTCCGTCGATCGCCGAGTTGGCGTGCACGGTGGACATGCTTCCCACGTGTCCGGTGTTCATGGACTGGACGAGCGTGAGGGCCTCCGAACCCCGAACCTCGCCGACGATGATGCGGTCGGGTCGCAGGCGTAGCGCGGCCCGCAACAGATCGTCGAGTGACACCGCACCGCGTCCCTCGGCGCTGGGGGGACGAGCCTCGAGGCGCACCGCGTTGCGGTGCCGACTGGGCAGTTCGTGGGTGTCCTCGATGACCACCAGCCGTTCGGCCGAGGCCACGTCGTCGAGC
>WLEG01000071.1 GCA_009704425.1 Actinomycetota bacterium
CGATCTTCGCCGACTTCACGCCGCACATCGAGCCCATCGCCCTCGACGAGGCGTTTCTCGACGTGACCGGTTCCCGCAACCTCTTCGGCGACGGCACGGCGATCGGTCATCTGATCAGGAACCGCATCGCCGACGAACTCGAACTGCCCTGCAGCGTGGGGGTGGCGACGTCGAAGTTCATCGCGAAGTTGGCGTCCAAGCGCGCCAAGCCGATCGTCACCGACGGCGGAGTCCGTCCGGGGCCCGGAGTGCTGGAGATCGCCCCCGGTGCCGAGTTGGACTTCTTGCACCCGCTCCCGATTCAGGCGCTGTGGGGGGTCGGCCCCGTGACGTTCTCCAAGCTCGATCGCATCGGTGTCCGGCACGTCGGCGATCTGGTGGCTCTCGGTCGTGACGCACTGGAGGTGGCCGTCGGACGTTCCGCCGGACGGCACCTGTTCGACCTGGCGAACGGCATCGACACCCGACCCGTGGAATCCGCGCGTGACGTGAAGTCCATCAGCCACGAGGAGACCTTCACGCACGACATCGTCGATCGTGACTCGATGCGGGTCGAGGTGGTTCGCTTGGCCGATGCGGTGGCGACTCGCCTGCGACGACACGGCTCCGCCGCCCGGACCATTCACCTGAAGGTGCGCTTCGCCAACTTCGAGAACATCACCCGATCCATCACCCCGGGCTCGCCGGTGTCGTCGGCGCCCGCACTGGTGCGAGCCCTCGACGAGATCCTGGAGGCCATCGATCCATCCACGGGGGTGCGGCTGGTGGGGGTCGGAGTGTCGGGCTTCGTGGAGCCGGTGGAACAACTGTCCCTTCTGGATCTGATGGACGAGGACGGACGTCGATCGACCGCCGACACCGACCGTGATTGGTCGCCGGCCAGTTCCGCCGTCGATCGGATACGTGATCGGTTCGGGCGCGACGCCATCAATCCGGCCAGTGTGTTGCGCGAGAGGGGATCGGCTCCCGGCTCGCGGCCATGGGGCCCGAACTCACCCGACGAGTCGGAGGGGTCCGCGGGCGTGTGACATACCTCCGCGTGGTGCGTTGCCAAGCGGTGCGCGTTCTGGGACAATGAACCCAGGAGGTGACCCATGGCCCTGTCCGAGGACGAACAACGGATACTTCGTCAGATCGAAGCCGAGTTGCAGAACGACGAGCGTTTCGCCCAGGCGGTGTCGCCCGCGGGTCTGTACACGCACTCGGTGCGCACGGTTCGTTGGGCCATCGTCGGATTGGTGGCGAGCCTCGCTCTTCTGGTGGTGGGCCTGCGGTTCCACTACATCGCGGCCTTCGCGGTCTTCGTGGTGATGCTGGCACTGCTGGGCGTGATCGAACGCAACGCGCGCGCCATGGGCAAGGCCGGTCTCCAGGACGTGGCCGGCGCGATTCGCAAGGTCCGCGCGAGCGGGCCGAGGTTGTAGTCCGCGCGAGCGGGCCGAGGTTGTAGTCCGCGCGAGCGGGCCGTTCCGCTAGATCTCTTCGGCCGAATGCAGGCCGGCCAGTCGCCGTGCCAATGACGGCGACACGTGACGCATCAGGCGTTCACGACGGGGCAGAGTCTTGTCGGCGCGTCGGATCCGGACCCGCGCTTCGACCGCGTTGGTGAGCGTCTCCATCTCGTCGGGTGACGGCGGACGTTCGGCGAACAGCAGTCGTTCGACGGCCAACGCCAATCGATCGGCGACGTCGTCATCGTCGGTGGTTCGATTCAGTGTTCGGGCGATCTCCGACGGCGTCAGGTCGGATCGCCGAGTGAATCCCTCCTCGGCGAGCAGCCGTCGCCACAGCACCAGAAGCGGTGGTGCGGTCGTGGTTCGTGCGGCCCGGGTCACGAGGAGGCGAACCACGACCGGCCATGCCAGAACCGCCGACACCAGGATCACGAGCGCCAAGGTGAACCCGCTCGGCCCGGAGTCGGTCGGCGCCGGAACGACGTCGTCGGTGGACGGACCGGGCAACGTGGTGGGGGTGGCGTCGGGGGATCCGGTGGTGGACGGCGCGACCGCGGTCGTGGTCGTCGGTGCCACGGTGGTGGTCGCCGGAGCGGGTGTCGACTCGTCCTGTTGCGGCTCGACACCGGTGTAGCCACGATCCGGTGCGCCACGTCCGGGGGTGGGTTCGAACATCAGCCAGCCGAGTCCGTCGAACCACACCTCGGGCCACGCGTGGGCATGTTGGCTTCGCACCGTGTACGAACCCTGACCGTCGCTCTCTCCGGGGGTGAATCCGATGGCGACGCGCGCGGGGAGCCCGATGGCGCGCGCCATGGCGGCGAAGGTGGAGGCGAACTGCTCGCAATAGCCCGACCCGCGTTCGATGAAGTCGAGATAGGCGTCCTCGCCGTCGATCGCCGGCACGTCCAATGAATACGTGAAGTTGACGCGGAAGAAGTTCTGCAGATCCATGGCGGCCTGGTAGCCGGTGGCCGACCCCGCGGTGATGTCGCGCGCGATGTCGCCGAGCTCGCGCATCTCGTCGTTGTCGGGAACGCTCAGATACCTCGCCGAGGGTGGTGACAGTGACGACGCGGAGTCGAGTACGAAAGGAGGAGGATCCGCCACGGCGGAGACGATGGTGTAGGAGTTCGACGGGGCGAGATCGGAGCCGCTCACCAACAGGGTTCCGGATTCGAGTTCGTAGTACAGGCTGCGTGAGGCGGCGCGGAGTTCCGTCGCCTCGTGCGCGGCGGGGGCCATGTTCCCACGCAGATTCTCGATGGTCACCGTCTGGATCACGAACCAGGCGGAGGTCGGATCGGCGCCGACCGCCAGTCGTCCACCCGCACCGTCGAGTTCCTCGTCCGTGATGCCCCACGTGGATCCGTCGAACTCGGCCAGCGAGGTGAGTCGCCAATAGGCGGGTCGATCGGAAACGACCCTGAACAACACGGTGTCGGATCGATCGCCGAGTCGACCCCGAACGTCCACGAGCGGTTCCACGACCCGCCCGGAGTCCGTGTCGCGTCCGATGAGGGCGTCGGCGTCGGCGCCCGGAAGCCGCGGGCCGATCCATGCCGACACGACGGCGATCGTGACCGCCAGTGCGAGGGTGGAGGGGAGCGCGCGGGATTCGCGCGCCGGGGTCGAGCCGTCCGATCGACGAAGCGTGGCGACCACGACGATCGCGGTGGTCAACCAGACGGCCGTGACGAGCAGGCGATGTCGGTCCTCGCCCACGATCGCCGCCACCGCGAACACCACCGCCGAGGGGACCAGCGCCTCGCCCCGCCCGGCGGCGCGAAAAGCGAAGGCATCGGCCAGCACGGCGGCCGCTCCGACCGCGAGTCCCGCGATGAAGCCGAAGCCGGTGGCGAACGCGAGAGGCGGTGTCACGTCACCCAACAGGTCCGCGGATTCGCCGACGCGTGCGGAGACTTCGGTCCACGTTCGGCCGAGGGGTAGTCCGAACCAGAGCGTGTCGCGCACGTGGATCCAGGCGTTGAACACGTACACCGACACCAACTGAACGACGAGCGCGGCGAGCGTCGGAACGGGCCGATGTCGCATGACGAAGGCGATCAGATGGGCCACCAAGGCCACCGACACCAGGCCGGGTAGGTACTCCCCGGCCTCGAAAACGCGGGAGAACGACACCGCGAGCGCGACCGACGTGGTCGACAACAGCAGGGTGGCCACGGGTCGGGTGACGGTGCCGGTCGTGGTCATGTCAGAAACCCCGACCCGACGGGCGCACGAAGTCGGGCCAACGTCGGGCGAAATCCCCGAGGGTCGGACACATCATCGACATCCAGTCGCGCGGGAGTGCGGTGTCGACGGAGTCGCACGCGACGACCACCGCGGCTCCGTTCGTGGGGGTGACCGACTCGAGCGACGCGCGGAGATCGGCGTCGACTCGTCCGGTGACCACGATGCGGGCGAGCACGGCCGTGGGATCGGGGGAGTCCGGAGCGGAGAAAGTCGGGTGGGGGTCGGTGCCGGCCGAGGCGAGGAGATCGAGGCCGACGCTGGCCGCGTCGATCCGCGTGACGGAGTCGCCCACGCACAGCACCACGCGCGTGTCGGCATCGGGTGAACAGTCGATCAGGGACGCCGCCACCCGCATGGCGACCTCGAACGTGTCGTCGCGATGGCGATCTCGGTGGGTGTCGACGATCACCTGCAGAACGACGTCGCTGTCGGGGTCGTATTCGTTCACGAGCAACGAATCCCTCTTGGCGCTGGCCTTCCAGTTCACCCGACGGATGTCGTCGCCGCGCTGGTAGCCGCGCACGCCCCGGAAATCGCGTTCGGTGGGGGCGCGTCCGCGGGCCTGACGCAACGCGTCGATCAGACGTCCCTCCGCGTTTCTCAGTGACGGGGCGATCGTCGGAACGCGATCGGGATGGATCAGAATCGACTGGAAGCCGTCGACCGGCACGATGCGTCGCGCCAGGGTCAGAGGGTCCACGTAGGTGAAACTGGTCGGACCGATCACCATCTCGCCCCGCTCGCGAGCCTCGAGGTCGATCGTGAGTGTGCGATGCGCGCCCGCGGTCAGTGGGGGAACGCGCGTGCCGGCCACGATGCGGCCGTCGACGAACTGCTTCATGTCGTAGGGCGGCGTTCGACGCGACGCGTCGATCCCCAGTTCGATCCGGAGTCGATCCCCCTCTCGCGGTTGGCGCGGCATCGTGGTGCAGTCGACGTCGGGAATCGGTAGCGGTCGTCGGACCAGGACCATCGAGATCAGTGGGGCGATCGCCATTCCGGTTCCGAGCACGAACAGTTCGGACAGACCGAACAGTCGGGCCGCGACCAACGCCAGCGCTCCGAGGACCAGCGACGTCCGTGCCGCGCGGGTCGGCATGTTCAGCGACCCGAGGGGGCCGGTACCGACGCGAGGATCTCACCGATGATGTCGGCGGCTCCGAATCCGCGAGCGACGGCCTCGTGTCGAATCATGATCCGGTGGGCCAGGGTCGGAACCGCGAGCTCCTTGACGTCATCGGGGGTCGCGTAGTCGCGACCGCGGGCGGCGGCCAGGGTCCGAACCGCGCGCGCGAGTTGCACCGAGGCACGAGGCGACAGGCCGAGCGAGAGTCCGGGATGACGGCGGCTGGCGTGGGCCAGATCGACGATGTACTCGCGCAGGGAATCCACCAGGCGAACGCGCTCGGAGGCCTCGATCATCGACACCACCTGGACGCTGTCGATGACTGGTTCGAGTCGAACCTCTTTCACCGAGGTGTCGTCGAGGATGTCGAACTCCGCGCGTCGGTCCGGGTAGCCGATCGACACCCGCATGAGGAAACGATCCAGTTGGCTCTCGGGGAGCCGGTACGTGCCCTCATGCTCGACGGGGTTCTGGGTGGCGATCACGAAGAACGGTCGCGGTAGCGCGCGGGTGGTTCCGTCGGAGGTGACCTGACGTTCCTCCATGGCTTCGAGCAGGGCGGACTGCGTCTTGGGGGAGGCCCGGTTGATCTCGTCGGCCAGAACGATGTTGGCGAAGATCGGCCCCGGTTGGAAGTCGAAGCGCTCGCGTTCGCGACTCCACATGGACGCTCCCACCACGTCGGAGGGAAGGAGGTCGGGGGTGAACTGGATGCGTTGCCACGTGCAGTCGACCGACGTGGCGAGGGCCTTGGCCAGGCTCGTCTTTCCGACACCGGGAACGTCCTCGATCAGCAGATGGCCGTCGGCCAACAGGCTGACCACGGCCAGTTCGATCACCGATCGCTTGCCACGCAGAACTGTTCCGACGTTGTCGACGATCGACTCGAACATTCCGGCGAACGATCGGGAGGGAGTCGCGGTCATCCTCGACACGCTAGACGTTCGGATCGGATGGCCTCGGGCGGCCCGAACCCGGAATACCGTGACGGTCATGCTGGACAACGCCGGAGTGCTCGCCGTCGACATCGGTGGAACCAAGCTGGCGACCGCCGTGGTGGCCCGGGACGGAACGATCGTGCGGCGCGACCGGATTCCCACACCCCAACGCGACCCGTGGAGCGCGCTCGTGGCGCTGATGCGTCGTATGCAGGCCGCCACGTCCGAGGTCGAACTCGTCGCGTGCGGTGTGGCGTGCGGGGGGCCGATGAGTGCCGGCGGAGAGTCGGCGTCTCCGTTGCACATCCCGTCGTGGCGGGAGTTCCCTCTCCGTCGTTCCATCATGGAGGCCACGGGATTGGCCACGCACGTGGACAACGACGCGAAGGCGTTGGCGCTGTCGGAAGGATGGCTGGGGGCCGCGGTCGATCACCGGGACTTCATGGCGGTCGTGGTGGGGACCGGCGTCGGAGCCGGTCTGGTGTCGGGAGGACGACTGGTCGACGGAGCGTCCGGCAATGCCGGGCACATCGGGCACATCGTGGTCGGCGACGAGGGTCGGGCGTGTCGATGCGGTGGACGCGACTGTTTGGAATCGTTCATCTCGGGGGCCGCGGTCGAATCGGAGACGGGTCGTTCGCCGGCCTACGCGTCGGCGGGCCTGGTCGAGCGCAACGGACGATTACTCGGACAAGCGGTGGCCTCGGTGGCGGCGATGTGCGACATTCGTCGTGTGGTCGTCGGTGGAAGCGTGGCACTCGGGTGGGGCGACCCGTTCTTCGACGCGGCCAATCGGGAGTTCGAGGCGCGGTCGCGGATCGGATTCACCCGGGGGCTCGACATCGTTCCGCTCGGGCTCGGTGATCGTTCGGCCCTCATCGGCGCCGCGGCCGTCGCATGGCGGGTTTTGGTCTAGGTTCGCAGCATGCGTCCGATGTACGAACCCGAGGTCGAAGAGTTTCGTCGGAAGGTCAGGTCGTTCCTCTCGAACAACCTGCCCGCGGATTGGCGGGGCATCGGTCACCTGGCCGCCGACGAGACGCACGAGTGGGTCATGGGTTGGCGCGCGACGCTCCATCGCGAGGGGTATCTCGCCCCGGGGTGGCCCGCCGAGTACGGAGGCGGAGGAATGTCCGCTCTCGAGCAGGTGATCGTCGCCGAGGAGTTCGCTCACGCGGGCGTGCCCACCGGAGGACCGAACGACGGTTTCGGGATCACGATGCTCGGCAACACGTTGTTGCAGTGGGGGACCGAGGAGCAGAAGAAGTACTACCTTCCGCGAATCCTGGCCAACGACGACATCTGGTGTCAGGGGTACAGCGAACCCAACGCCGGAAGCGATCTCGGAAATCTGGGTTTGAAGGGTGTGCTCGACGGCGACCAGTGGGTGCTGAACGGACAGAAAATCTGGACGTCGGCCGGACACCTGGCCGATCACATCTTCACCCTCGTGCGCACCGATCCCGATGCTCCCAAGCACAAGGGAATCTCGTTTCTCCTGGTCGACATGAGGCAACCGGGCGTCGAGGTGCGGCCGATCAAGATGATCAGCGGCGAGAGCGAATTCAACGAGGTCTTCTACACCGATGCCGTCTGTCCGAAGGACAACGTGGTCGGTGGAGTGAACAACGGTTGGGCCGTGGCCATGACCCTGCTCGGATACGAACGCGGAGAAGGTGCCGCGACGGTGCCGGTGCGATTCCAAGCCGAGCTCGATCGGTTGTTGTTGCTCGCCAAGGAATGCGGCGTGGATCAGGACCCGCGCGTGCGACAGCGCCTGGCTTGGGCGTACTCCAAGGTGCAGATCATGAGGTATCTCGGGTTGCGCACGTTGACGAAGTTCCTCGCGGGTCATCATCCCGGCCCCGACGGGGGCATCTTCAAGCGGTATTGGAGCGAGTATCACAAGGAAGTCACCGAGTTGTCGCTCGAGATCCTCGGCGCGGCGTCCCTGGTCGTGGAAGGGCGTCCGCCGATGAACGCCTTCCAGCCCGACGATCGGTCGGCGCCGAACTCCACCGCCAGTTGGGTGGGGTCGTTCCTGAACGCCCGCGCCGGAACCATCTACGCCGGTTCGTCGCAGATCCAGTCGAACATCATCGGCGAGATGGTCCTCGGACTTCCCAAGGAACCCCGACCGTCATGACCCGACCGGCATGAGTAGATGGGCATGACGTCCGTGGCGCGCTCGTGGTCCTACCTGCGAGTCGCCGTGGCGGTGTTGTTGCGGCCGTCATACTGGCCGGCGGCCGTCACGGTTCTGCGCCGTCTGGTTCCGCGGGGTTGGTGGCGCCGATCGCCGTTCCTCCCGCTGCCCAGCCCGTCGTACGTGCGGTTCCGGATGCAGACGCAGTACGGCGGGGAGTCGTCGCGACCGACGGTCCCCGATGTGCTGAAATATCTGCGATGGGTGCGGCAATGGGACGCGGGTC
>WLEG01000072.1 GCA_009704425.1 Actinomycetota bacterium
ACACCGTGTGGCTCGAGAGCGAAGAGTTCCTGAATCGTCACCCGGTCAGGTTACGGGCACGCGGGCGTCCGTCAATGAACGACGATGACGGGACTGTGGCTGCGATGCGCCACACCGGTGGCCACGCTGCCGAGCATCACGGATGCCAACACGCTGTGACTGCGCGAGCCGACGACGAGGATGTCCTGGGGTCGTGCGGCCTCGACGAGCGCGTCGACGGCCGAGCCTTCGATGATCTCGGACTCGATCGTGACGTGATGATCGCACACCTGATCGAGTTCCTTGCGAACGCGTTGCACCAACGATCGTGCGTCGCGCAACATCGCCAGGCGCAACTCGTCGATGTCGGGGCCGAGCAACATGCCCCCTTCGGGGGCCATCGCCGAGTAGGGATAGTGCCACGCGGTCACCAGATCGATCGATCGGTGCAATCCGTCGGCCAACTCCACCGCCCACTTGGCGGCGGCCACGGCCGGACCCGAACCATCGATGCCCACCACCACCCGACCGCCGGGAACCCGCATCGCGGTCTCGGGCACGAGCATCACGGGACACGTCGCACGATGCGCCACCGAGTAACTCACCGAGCCCATCAGCAGTGCCGACGTTCCACCCGCGCCCCGGGTTCCGAGCACGATCATCGACGCGTCGTCCGAGGCCTTCAACAACGCGGCGCCGGGGCTTCCCTGATCGAGGTAGGTCTCGATCACCAGATCGGGATGACCGAGCAGAATGCGCGACCGAAGGTCCTCGATGGCCGTGCGGTTGCGCACGTCGATCTCGTGCACCTCGTCGGAGGTGAGCAGCGGACTGGCGAAACCCGCCGCCGATCCCAGACTGACGATCGTCGGCAACGTGTAACACGTGAGCAGTCGGAGCGGTCGGTGCAACGCCACCGCCAGATCGACGGCCCACCACATGGCGGCTTCGGCGTTCGCCGAACCGTCGATCCCCACCAAGATCGGAGCGTCGGGTATGGGACCAGAAACCTTCGTCGAAGAATCCATGCCTCATTGTCGGCGGAGCTCACGTGCCGACGACAGGCACAATCGTCATCGACCGCGAGGACCAATGTCCCGAGGCGCTCGCTCAGGTGCCGTAGCCGAAACCCAGGTCGGGTGCGGTCAACATGGGCACGAAGGGAATGCCGCGCTCCGCGGCCATCGCGGCACACGTGCCACCGCGATCGACGATCACCGTGATCAGCACGGGTTCGGCCCCGAACGCGATCACCGCGTCGACCGCTTCCATGATGGACGTGCCGCGTGTGACGGTGTCCTCGGTGATGACCACCTTGTCGCCGGGACGCAGAGCGCCGGCCAATCGCCCGGTGACTCCGTGATCCTTGGCCTCCTTGCGCACGCTGAAGCTGCGCAGACCACGACCACGCGTGGCGCCGACCGCGGCGATTCCGAAGGCCACCGGATCGGCGCCCATCGTGAGTCCACCGATCGCGGTGGCGCTCGACGGAATGATCGACAGCGCGACGTCGGCGACGAGCACGATGCCGTCGGGGCGACACGCGGTTTGCTTGGTGTCGAGGAACCACGAACTCTTCGCCCCGGACTTCAAGGTGAAGTCACCCGTCTTCAACGAGTGCTCCAACACGTGACGACGCAACGCGTCACGCGCCGGATCGAGGACGGGAAGTAGGGACGACACATTGACCATTGGTATGGAGAGTAGTTGCTTCGTATCGCACTACGGCACAACGACACCTCGCTCCGGACGACGTATCGGGATCCGATAAACAAACGTCTTCTTGACGGCGAATGACTTGTCCTCTCGCGCGGGAAAGATTTACCTTCTTCAAATGGCAGCTCCGAAGACCCCCATGACGAAGGCCCACAAGCAGGCACTCGCCGCCGGTCGCGCCGAAGGAAAGATCGTTCGTGACTACCTCGAGGCGTTGAAGCGCACGAAGCCCAAGCGCGGTCGCAAGCGCACTCCGGAGTCCATCAAGCGACGGCTCAACACGATCAAGAACGAGTTCGAGAACGTCGACGCCGTGACGCAGTTGAAGTACGCGCAGGAGCGTCTGGATCTGGCCATCGAGTTGGCCGAGCTCACCGCGAAGGTGGACATCGGCCCGTTGGAGAAGTCCTTCGTGAAGATCGCCAAGGGATACGGCGAGCGCAACGGCATCACCTATTCGGCCTGGCGCGAGATCGGCGTGGATGCCACCGTGCTGAAGCGCGCCGGCATCACCCGCTGAAACCCGATCAGACCTCGATGCGATCGAGGGCGTCGAACACCACTCCGATCCGACCGAGTGAGCGCGTGAGATCGAACGCGTCGTCCAGGATCGCGGGACCCAGTTGACGCACGCGATCGTTCTCTTCCAACACCGATCGGAAATCGCGCGACCCCGTCCATGAAACCGTGGCCGCCTCCTGCACGATTCGATACGCGTCGTCGCGGGACAACCCGCTCTGAACGAGTGCCAACAACACCGGTTGACTGAACACCAGTCCGTGGCTCGCCATGAGATTCGCCCGCATGCGCTCCGACGACACCTGGAGCCCCTCGAGCAGGCGGCGCAGTCGGTGCAGCATGTAGTGCGCCAACATCGACGAGTCCGGCAGAACGATGCGCTCGACCGAACTGTGCGAGATGTCGCGCTCGTGCCACAGGGCCACGTCCTGCAGAGCGGCCTGCAGGTTCCCACGGAGAACGCGCGACAAACCGCTGATGGTCTCGGCCGAGATCGGATTGCGCTTGTGCGGCATCGCCGACGAACCCTTTTGTCCCGCCTTGAACCCTTCCTCGACCTCGCGCACCTCCGTGCGCTGCAAGTGCCGAAGCTCCACCGCGATCATCTCGCACGTCGCGCCCACCGAGGCGCAGGCCCACATGTATTCGGCGTGTCGATCGCGACTGATCACCTGCGTCGCGGGAACCGGCTCGAGTCCCAGCGACGACGCGACCGCGGACTCCACACAAGGATCGATGTTCGAGTACGTGCCCACGGCACCCGACAGCTTGCACACGGCGATCGTGCGACGAGCGTTCAGGAGGCGCTCGCGATCACGCTCCACCTGCAAGGCCCACAATGCGACCTTGGCCCCGAACGTGGTGGGCTCGGCGTGGACGCCGTGGGTGCGTCCGATCATCACCGTGTCGCGATGGGTCTTGGCCATGTTCACGAGCACCCGCAACAACTTGCTCGACGCGTCGATGAGGAGATCGGCGGCGTCGCGCAACGCCCAGCACAGCGCGGTGTCGACCACGTCAGTGGACGTCAGTCCGTAATGGATCCAACCCGACTCGGCGCCACCGATTCGTGACTGCATCACGTCGACGAAGGCGGCCACGTCGTGATCGGTGACCTTCTCGCGTTCGGCCACCGCATCGACGAACGAGGCGTCGACGACCGGGGCCTTGGCCCGGCAGGCGACGGCATCCGCCGCGGGCACGACACCGATGGTGGCGTGGGCCTCGGTCGCGAGGAGTTCGATCTCCACCCAACGGGAGAACCGGGTCTCGTCGGCGAAGACCGACTCCATCTCGGGCAGCGAATAGCGGGAGATCACGAGCGCGGTCCTTCGATGGTGGAGGGCCATTCGAGAACGTCGTCGCGCTCCGGACCCACACCGACGATGCGGACCGGCACCCCCGCCTCGCGTTCGACGGTGGCGACGAAGTCGCGGGCCGTGGCCGGTAGGTCGGCCGCCGAACGACAGCCTCGCAACTCGGTCTTCCAACCGGGGAAGGTCACGTACGTGGGAACGACACGGGCCAGATCCTCGCTGAGATCGGGGTAACCGTGCACGGGCTCGCCGTCGATGGTGTAACCGGTGCACACGCGCACTTCGTCGAAGGTGTCGAGAACGTCGAGTTTGGTGAGCGCCAGCTCGGTGAGCGAGTTCACCCTCACCGCGTGACGCAACATCACGCAGTCCACCCATCCGGTGCGACGACGACGACCGGTGACGGTGCCGAACTCACGACCGATGTCGACGAGTCTCTCGCCCACCTCGTCGGTCAGCTCGGTGGGGAACGGACCCGAGCCGACACGGGTGGTGTAGGCCTTGGTGATTCCGATGATGCGACCGAGCAGACGCGGACCGAGCCCGCTGCCCACGCTGGCCCCGCCCGCGGTGGGGTTGGACGACGTGACGTAGGGGTAGGTGCCGTGATCGAGATCGAGGAAGGTCGCCTGAGCGCCCTCCAACAACACGCGCCGGCCGGAATCCACGGCGTCGTGCAGGAAGCCGATGGTGTCGGCCACGTAGGGACGAAGGCGTTCGGCCAAGGTGACGTACCGAGCGACGATCTCGGCGACGTCGAGCGCTTCGCCGCCCAACGACGTGATGCGAACGTTCGCGGCCTCCCCGGCGGAGCGGACCGACGCGGCGAAGGCGTTCGAGTCGAGAGACTGCCCCACCCGCACACCCGTCCGGTTCGCTTTGTCGGCGTACGCCGGGCCGATGCCCTTCAACGTGGTGCCGATCTTGTTGTCGCCCAGACTTCCCTCGCTCAGTGCGTCGAGCGTCTGGTGCCACGGGAAGATGAGATGGGCCTGACTGGAGACCTTCAGTCGGGAACACGACACGCCACGGGCTTCCAGTCGGTCGATCTCGGCGAACAACGTGGGAAGGTCGACGACCACACCGTTGCCGATGACCGGCGTGACGTGCTCGTACAGGACTCCCGACGGGATGAGCTGGAGGGCGTACTTCTCGGAACCCACCACCACGGTGTGTCCGGCGTTGTGTCCGCCTTGGTATCGGGCCACGACGTCGTTCTCGCGCGCGAGCAAGTCGATGACCTTGGCTTTTCCTTCGTCGCCCCACTGGGCACCGACGACAACGGTCACGGACATGGCAACGCTCCTAACACGAGGGGCCCAACACGAGGGGAACGTGGCGAAACCCTACCCGTTGCGCGGGTGTTTCGTCAGGAGCCGACGACGATGTCACCGTCCCGGGCGTCGACGGTGATGAAGCCGTCCTCGGCCACCTTGCCCTCGAGAATGAGCACCGAGGCCCGGTCACCAATCTCGCGCTGGATCACCCGCTTCAGGGGACGGGCACCGAACGAGGGATCGAAACCTTCCGCCGCCAGCAGACTCATCGCGGCCGGGGTCACCTCCAGGGTGATGCGCCGCGCGGCCAGACGCTCCTTGAGTTTGGCCAACTGGATGTCGACGATGTGGGTGAGATCGGCCTCGGTGAGCGACCGGAAACGGATGATCTCGTCGATGCGGTTCACGAACTCGGGCTTGAAGTACTCCACCGGATCCACGGGGAGATTCGAGGTCATGACGATCACCGTGTTGGTGAAGTCCACGGTGCGACCCTGACCGTCGGTCAGACGACCGTCGTCGAGTACCTGCAGAAGAATGTTGAACACGTCGGGGTGGGCCTTCTCGATCTCGTCCAGGAGCACCACGCTGTAACTGCGTCGCCGCACCGCCTCGGTGAGTTGGCCGCCCTCGTCGTACCCGACGTAGCCCGGAGGCGCACCGACCAACCGCGACACCGAGTGCTTCTCCATGTACTCGCCCATGTCGATGCGCACCATCGCGCGCTCGTCGTCGAAGAGGAACTCGGCGACCGCCCGCGCGAGTTCGGTCTTGCCCACGCCGGTCGGACCGAGGAACAGGAACGAACCGATGGGCCGGTTCGGATCGCTCAAGCCCGCGCGGCTACGACGGATCGCGTTGGAAACGGCGGTGACCGCCTCGTCCTGACCGATCACCCGACGATGCAACAGATCCTCGAGATGGACCAACTTGGCCATCTCGCCCTCCATCAGACGTGTCACGGGCACCCCGGTGGCCTTGCTCACGACCTCGGCGATGTCCTCGGCGTCGACCTCCTCTTTCAACATGCGATTTCCGGTCTGCAACTCGTCGAGGTGGGTGGTGGCCTCCGAGATGCGACGCTCGAGTTCGGGGATGCGTCCGTAGCGGATCTCGGCGGCCACGTTCAGGTCGGTCTCGCGTTCCACCGTGATGCGGAGTTGCTCCAGCTCTTCCTTCAGATTGCGAATGGCCGCGATGGCTTCCTTTTCCTGTTGCCAATGCTCGCGCATGTCGGTGCTCTGGATCTTCAGCAACGCCAGTTCGTCCTCGAGTGACGCGAGACGCTCCACCGACGCCACGTCGGTCTCCTTCTCCAAGGCCACCTTCTCGATCTCCAACTGCAACATCCGCCTCTCGACGATGTCGATCTCGGTGGGGAGGGAGTCGATCTCGATGCGCAACTTGCTGGCGGCCTCATCGATGAGATCGATGGCCTTGTCGGGAAGGAACCGACTGGTGATGTAGCGATCGGAGAGCACGGCGGCGCTCACCAACGCCGAATCCTGGATACGCACACCATGGTGGACCTCGTAGCGCTCCTTGAGTCCGCGCAGGATCGCGATGGTGTCCTCGACGGTGGGCTCGCCCACGTACACCTGCTGGAATCGCCGCTCGAGCGCCGGATCCTTCTCGACGTACTTGCGGTACTCGTCGAGCGTGGTCGCGCCGATCATGCGCAGTTCGCCGCGCGCCAACATGGGTTTGATCATGTTGCCGGCGTCCATGGCGCCCTCGGCACCCCCCGCGCCGACGATGGTGTGCAGTTCGTCGACGAAGGTGATCACCTCGCCGGCGGCGTCGGTGATCTCCTTCAGCACGGCCTTCAACCGCTCCTCGAACTCGCCGCGGTACTTCGCTCCCGCGAGCAGGCTGGCGATGTCGAGCGAGATGAGTCGCTTGTTCTTGAGACCCTCGGGAACGTCGCCGTCGGCGATGCGACGGGCCAAGCCCTCGACGATGGCGGTCTTGCCCACGCCGGGTTCGCCGATGAGCACCGGATTGTTCTTGGTGCGACGACTGAGCACCTGGATGACCCGACGGATCTCGGCGTCACGACCGATGACCGGATCGATCTTTCCGTCACGGGCGCGCTTGGTGAGGTCCTGCCCGTACTTCTCGAGTGCCTGGAACTTCTCCTCGGGATTCTGATCGGTGACGCGATGACTGCCACGCACGTCGCGCAGCGCCTGCAGAAGTTCCTCGCTGCCCACGCCGAGTCGTTGGTTCATCGCGAGCAGGAGATGCTCGACGCTGAGGTAATCGTCCTTCAGATCCTTCTGGTAACGCTCGGCCATCTCGAAGATGTTGTTGAGTTCGCGATTCATGCGCGGCTCGTCGCCACCGTAGGCCTTGGGCAACTTGGCCACCCGTTCGTCGGCCTGGTTGCGAATCATCAACGGCGCCAGGCCCAACTTGGCGAGAACCGCCGGCGTGATGGTGTCCTCCTGACGCATGAGGGCGGCCATCACGTGATCGCCGGTGAGTTCGGGGTTCGACAGCGCCTTTGCCTGATCGATGGCGACCGACACCGCCTCCTGCGTCTTGTGGGTCCAGTTCTTCGGATTGAACGACATGTCACCTACCTCCCGTGGAATGCGCCTCGTTCGCGCCCACCTCGCTCAACCAGTGCACGGCGGCCGCGGTGAGTTCGGTGGTGCGCTTGTAGTCCCGAACATCGTCGGGAAGTTCGCTCAGTGCATCAGCCAATCGTCGGGCATCCTCGGGACGTTCGACCAGATGCGAAAGAGGACGGATGTACGTACGGATCGTGAAGAGGACGCAATCGGTCTCGGGGAACCGACGCAGGGTCTCGCGTTCCACGCGCAGGAACAACCGGTCACCCGTGGTGGGGTCGCCGACATCGGGCAGTGCCGGGGGAACCGACGCGGTTCCGTCCATCGGTTGATACGGGTCGTCGGTGTCGAGCACTCCCCACCCCAAGCGCCAGAACGGCTTGTCGGCCGAAAGACGTCCGAAGAACGAGTCGATCGGATCCTGCAACTGTTCGTTCAGGCGGTCGACCGGAGCGTGCACCTCGGCCATGGTGCGTCCCAACTTGGACGTCAGGTCCCAACGATTGGGGAAACACACCGAACCACCGCCGAACACCGGGCGTCCCTCACGGTTCACCAACAGGGCCAGATCCTCCTGCACCAGTCGTCCCGCGATGTCGAGCGGGTGGAGGGTCCAGTGCCCCTCGGCGGACGGCGTCAGGGGCCACCGTTCGTCACGACGCCGGTTCACGATGTGGTCGCCCTCGCGCACGAACCATTCGGGTCGCGTCACGCAGAGGTGCTCCGCCAGATTCCGCAACACCTCGGCGGCCTCTTCCTCGATGTCGTCCAGAACCGCCACGACGGTGTCGTGGTGCTCCCGCAAC
>WLEG01000073.1 GCA_009704425.1 Actinomycetota bacterium
CCCACGGTTCGCGGCCCACGAAGTGGTGACGACGAAAGCACGCGTGGAATGATGGACGCATGGCTTGGGATGCATCTCGTCCGGTTCCGTGGGGTCGACTCGCGCGCGAGTGGTTGGTGTACGTGGCGGTGATGGCCGTCGTGTTCGTGCTGTTCCTGCGCGACACCGTCAACGTCGGCACGATCGGTGGACTGTTCGCGTCGTTACCGATGTACTTGATCGCCGGCTACGTCCTGGCCAAGTTCGGATACCAGCGCAAGACGCTGCGCGACTTGAAGTCCGCGGCGCGCCCGGCTCCGTCGTCGTCGACGTCCTCGTCGTCATCGTCGGCATCGGTTCGATCCAAGCCGGCGCGCACCAGTCGCACCTCCACCGGGCCGTCGCAGCATCGACCCAACAACAAGCGCAAGCGTCGATGAGCGATTCCTACGTGCTGGCCATCGACGCCGGCACCACCGGTGTCCGTTGTCGCGCCGTTCATGCGGACGGTCGACCGAGCGTCTCGTCGTATCGTGAGTTCACCCAGCACTTCCCCGAACCGGGTCGGGTGGAACACGATGCGGTCGAGATCTGGAACGCCGTGCGGACCACGTTCGCCGAGGTGGTGGCCAGCGAAGGCACACCGACGGCCGTCGGAATCACCAATCAACGCGAGACCGTCGTGGCGTGGAACCGAACCACCGGTGAGGTTCACGGACGCGCGATCGTATGGCAGGACCGCAGAACCGCCGAGCACTGCGAACGACTCGCACGCGATGGAGCTCTCGACACCGTCCGGTCGATCACCGGCCTCGTGCTCGACCCGTATTTCTCGGGAACGAAGATCGCGTGGATGCTCGCCAACGGCGTCCCGCGACATGCCGACGTCGTCTTCGGAACCATCGACAGTTGGATTCTCTGGAACCTCACCGGCGGCGAGGTTCTGGCGACCGATCCGTCGAACGCGAGTCGGACCATGCTGTTCGACATTCGAACATTGGGATGGAGCGAGCCGCTCGGCGATCTGCTCGGTGTTCCCGTGTCGAGCCTTCCCGCCGTGCGGCCCTCCAGTGGTCGATTCGGAGTGACCCGAGCCGACGGCTTGCCCACGGGCGTTCCGGTGTCGGGAATCGCCGGCGATCAACAGGCCGCCCTGTTCGGACAAGCGTGTTTTCGCCCGGGCATGGCGAAGAACACCTACGGAACGGGCAGCTTCGTGCTCATGAACGTCGGAGCGGATTGTCCGACCCCGTCGCCGGGTCTGCTCACGACCGTGGCGTGGTCCGTGCTGGGTGCCGATGGCACCGTCGACACCGCCTACGCCTTGGAGGGTTCCATCTTCGTCACCGGCGCCGCGGTGCAGTGGTTGCGCGACGGGCTGGGGATCATCTCCTCGTCGGCCGAGATCGGACCACTGGCCGAAACGGTGACCGACAGCGGGGGCGTCTTCGTGGTGCCCGCCTTCACCGGTCTCGGCAGTCCTTGGTGGGACCCGTACGCCCGCGGGAGCATCCTCGGCATCACCCGGGGATCGACCCGCGCGCACATCGCCCGCGCCGTCGTGGAGGCCATGGCCCTGCAGACCCGTGATGCCATCACGGCGATGGAGACGGCCAGTGGTCGACGCATCGAGGATCTGCGTGTCGACGGCGGAGCCTCGGTGATGGATCTGCTCCTGCGCCTCCAGGCCGATCAGTTGGGCATCACGGTTCGTCGACCCGTTGACCAGGAAACGACCGCCTTGGGCGCCGCCTATCTCGCCGGCCTGGCCGAGGGTGTCTGGCCGTCGATGGACGCCATCGCCGAACGTTGGCGGACAGACGCCGTCGTCGAGCCCCACGAATCGGGATCGCCCGAGCGGGTCGCCGCCGACGCGCTGCACGCACAATGGCTACGGGCGGTGGAGCGTTCGCGCCACTGGGCCGATCACTGAACCGTTCACGAGTTCGGGCTCTCCCCCACGGCGGCGGCCACGATGCGCGCGATCAAGGTCAGGTGACGACGCTCACGAAGACGGAACGCGCCCTTCAGTCGGCCGCACACGATCGTCGCACCCGCGTCGCGCAACCGGGCCCACGCCATGTCGCTCGGTGTGTGCTCGTGAGCCGCGTCGTCCGACAGATGTCCGGCACCTTCGATGAACGCGGCCAACCACGCCAGGTCGGGCACCTCGCCACTGGACGCCAACGGTTCGTCGTGACCGTCGACGACCACCACGCACCAATCCGATTCCAGCATTCCGCGAACGGCCTCGCACGCGGTCCGGGCTCGGTCGACGGCCGGGGACTCCATGATGCGCGCCGCCACCTCGAGGGCCAACACACTCTGATCCGGCCGACCCGGAGCCACGTCGTGCACGTCCTCGATCGCCACGCCCTCCACCTTGGCCACCTCGAGGATCAACGTTTCGTGGGTCACCTCGTCGGGTAGCACGACGGTCAATTCGTCGATCGCCATGCCGGCGCCACGCTCCAGGATCTCGATGCCGATGACGTCTCCGTCGGCGCGCCCGATCGCCGCGGCCACGCGACCCAACGTTCCCGGAAGGTCCGGAAGCCACAGACGCATCACCACGGTGGACACGGTGCGAGACTAACCAGCCCCGCGCGTCGGCCGAGGTCGGCTCATCCGGTCGTCGACAGGTTCGCCAGCGACGCCGCCCCCACCGCACCGGCCACCTCGCCGAAACGGGCGACCTCCAGTCGGGGATGTGGACGAAGTTCGGGGGAATACAGCAACGCGGCGAAGTGCCGCCGCACCGGCTCCATCAGCACCTCGCGGGACGCGGTGAGTCCTCCACCGATCACGATGCACGACGGATCGAGGATGTTGGCCAGACCCACCAGACCGAGCGCCACCCAATGAGCGAACTCGTCGATGATGCCGACCGCTTCGACGTCGCCACGACCCGCCAGTTCGCAGATCTGCTCGCCACGTAGGTCGGCGACGTCGTCGACCAGGGAGGTGATCGCCGTCAACCCGCCGCCACGCACGACGGCCCGCCCCATCGCCCCCAAGGCCGTTCCGGAGGCGAAACGCTCCCAACATCCCCGGCGACCGCACGGACACGACGGACCGTTCGGGTCGACCACCATGTGCCCCACCTCACCGGCGAAACCATGGGCACCGCGCACGACCCGATCGTCGACGATGAGCCCACCACCGATTCCGGTCCCGAGCGTCACGATCACCGCGTCTCGATGACCGCGCGCGGCGCCGGCCCGCCATTCGGCGACCGCGGCACAGGTGGCGTCGTTGTCCACCACCACCGGGCGTCCGAGACGGGTGGACAACGATCCGGCCACGTCGAAATCGGCCACATCGGTCAGGTTCGGCGAGGCCCGGATCACGCCCTCGCGGGTGACGAGACCGGGCACCCCCACTCCGACGGCGGGCAGGTCGCCCAGTTCGCCGACGATCGTCGCGAGGGTGTCGATGATGCCCATCGGGGATCGCGGCGTCGGGTGGCGAACCTCGGCCAACACGCGATCACCGTCGAGGACGACGCCCAGACACTTGGTTCCACCGACGTCGATGCCGATGGAGGGCTTCGAGGTCATCCGCGCGCTTCGGCCCGGACCTTCAACTCCTTGACGGTGTTGAGGATGCGCACTTCGGCGCGACGCTTCACGAATCCGGGCAGAGGGATGATCAACTCGATCGACAGGTTGTAGGTGAGCACCACACCACCGCTGGTGTCGGGAGCGAACATGTACGCACCGTCGACCCCGCGCATGATGTCACCCTTGATCAGACGCCATGACAGGCGATGCGGCGCCGCGCTGTAGTCGTACTCCAGGGTGTAATGCGTGCTGCGACCGAGAGCGGACGTGCGGTACTCCACCTCGGTCGCCCGACCCTGCTCGTCACGCGCCAACACCACCGCCGACTTCACGTCGGTCCACTCGGGGTAACGCTCGTAGTCGGTGGCGATGGCCCAACATGTCTCGAGGGGTGCATCGATGGAGATCGTCAGTGACGCCGTGTCGGCCATGTCCTAGTTCTAGCCGATCCCGTCGTCATCGGAGCGCTTCCGACGCGGGCCGAAGGTCCCGTGCACCGCGGCCCACAATCCGTTGAGGCCCAATCCGAACATCGGGACCAACACCCCGAAGGCCAACGTGGAACCCGCCGACGAGCCCGATGATGCCGAGTCCGACGGCGTGGTCAGACGGGTCATGGCGGTGGCGACGGCCACCACGGTCTGAACGAGCAGACAGAGGTTCATCGTTCGCTTCACGTCGCGGGGAATGGCCGCGCCGAGAAGGAAGTAGAGCTCGGCCACCGACAACTCGTCCTGTCGGCTGCGCTGCACGGCCACCCAATAGCCCCACAGGAACGCCGCCACCCCGACGGTGAACAGCGCGAGGTCCACCACGACCCCTTGGACCTTGGCCGGGCCGTCGAACACCACGGCGGCGAACACCGCCGACACGGTGAACACCACGGTGCCGATCACGTCGAGCCGCACGATGCGCCGACTCGACAAGAACCCGGTTCCACTCATTCCCTCACCCCCAACGCGTCACCGAGACGCGCGGCCAGCATCTCGTAGGAGAACTCGGCGATCGCCCGCTCGCGCGACGCCCGACTCATGGCCGCGCGCAATTCGTCGTCGTCGAGGAGTTGGGCGATGCGACGCACGACCTCGTTCACGTCGGACGGATCGTCGACCACGAATCCGGTCTCGCCGTGCGCCACGGCTTCGGCCGCTCCGCCACTTTGTCCGGCGATCTGGGGAACTCCGCACGCGGCGGCCTCCACGAACACGATGCCGAACCCTTCCTGCTCCAGCCCTCCCCAACGGTTCCGACACATCATCGCCGACACGTCGGCGCATCCGTACAGACGGGGAAGATCGTCGTGCGACACCCGACCGAGGAACCGCACCGGCGCCGCCAACGACGAGGCCAACTTCTCGAGTCGCTCGCGATCACGACCCGCCCCGGCGATGGCCAACACCAACGAGGGACGGAACGGGGCCAGGGCGGCCACGGCGCGAATGACGGTGTCGAAACCCTTGCGGGGAACCAATCGGCTGATGCCGACGACGATCTCGGCGTCGGCCGCGAATCCGAAGTGTTCGCGGGTCGCTCGGCGCTCGGCGTCGTTCAGGGGTCGGAAGCGGTCGACGTCGACACCCGGAGGCACCACCGTCATGGGCAACGCGCGGCCCGCCGCGTGCTCGGCCTCACTGGCCGGATAGCCACCGGCGGCGATGACGTGACGCGCCCCGCGCAACACCCGCCCCAACACCTGCTTGGATCCCGGGAGTCGTCCCGGGACGGTCACCTCGGCCCCGTGCAACACCACGTCGTACGGTCGGTCGATCCACGGACCGACCAGTCCGAGCGGTAGGGCCGGGTCGAGCACCACCCGTTCGGCCCCCACGCGATCGGCCATCTCGTTGATCCGCCTCACCATGAAGGGTTGGGGAAGCAGGACCGGCTCGCGCGTGCGTTCGATCAGGAAGGGCTGCGCGGCATCGAAGGCCTCGGCGCCCTCGTAGGGGCTCGTCAGCACCGCGAAAGAGTCGGGAGGCAACCGGCGCCACCATTCCCACAGCAACGACTGGATCCCGCCGATCTTGGGTGGGAAGTCGTTGGTGACCAACAGGTGCTTCACGAGACGCTCACCTCGGGGTCACCACGCGGTCCCATTCGGCCCGGACCATGGGCTCGGGGTCGTCGCGCAGGGAGTCCGGAACGTCGACGTGCCCGAGTCGTCTCGCCGCCCACAGGGCATGGGCACGCAGGACGGGAACATCGCCTCCAAGGTAGTGGCGAAGCACCGAGCGAACCGAGTCATCGACGGGGACGGGTGCCACATTGCCCAGGATCACGAGGGCGTTGCGTCGCAACCACACGGGGTCACGGTCGGCCAGATACCAGCGTCCGTACGACTCGAGCAACCACTCGTCGTCGGCCCACAGCAGTTCGAGCAGATCGACGAACTGACCCGGGCCGATCGCCGCCGGAAGATCCGCCGCGTCGCGGGGCCGATGACGCGAGGACAACCGGACGTTGGGCGGGCACGTGCTCTGACAGTCGTCGCATCCGTAGATGCGATCGCCCAGGGATTCGCGGAACTCCACCGGGAAGACCCCCGGCTTTTGCACCAGCCACGCCAGACAGCGGCGTGCGTCCACGACACCGTTGTCGACGATGGCCGCGGTCGGACAGGCGTCGATGCAGATGCGACAGGTGCCGCAACCGTCGGGTGCCGGCTGGGTGGCGGGAGGGAAGACCGCGGTGGTGACGATCGACCCGAGGCTGAAGAAGCTTCCGGCGCCGGGCAACAACAGGTTCGCGTTCTTGCCGAACCAACCCAATCCGGCCCGATGAGCGACCTCCCGGTCGACGAGGTCGTTCTCGTCGGCGAAGACCACGGCTCGATGACCGTCGGCTCGAAGGCGCAACGCGATCTTCTGCAGCGCCTGACGCAAGGGTGTGTACTGATCGACCCGCGCGTATCGGGCGATCGTGGCCACCAGGGGTCCGGGCGCTTCGGTGTCGGGGACGTTGTAACTGCGCGCGGCCACGATGACCGAACGAGCCCCCTCGACCGCGCGTCGGGGATCGGTGGAGCGCTCCGGATTGCGGAACGTGAAACCCATGGTGTCGCTGAGACCACGGTCCTTACGGTCGTGAAGGGCGACCCGGGCACGGTCGAGGACCGACGCGTCGGTGAATCCGATGCGGTCGAGACCCAACCCGCGGGCCATGTCGACGATGGATGTCGCGTACTCGGGCGACACCGGTTCCGGTGAGGAGTTCTGGTCAGCCCGATGCACGATGACGAAGCGTAGGCACCAAACCCGCGTCGCCGAGGGCCTTCAAGGCCCGAATCTCGTTCAGGTCGAGCACGACCGCGGTGGATTCGGCCGTTTCCCGATCGAGCAGGAACGACACCACGCAGTCGGCGCAGGCGTCGGACTGCTGCATGACGCAGGTGTCGCAGTCGATCACGAGCGGATCGACGTGATCGACGTGGGTGGAGGATGTGGGTTCGACGGGAATGCGGCGCGGGAAGCTGCTCATGCCGACACCTTGCCAACGGGGTGTGGCAGGAATGCGGTCACCAGCGCTCGGCCACCATTTCGGCCGCCATCATGACCGGAAAGTGGGTGTTGGCCCGGGGCAGACTCGGAAAGATCGACGCGTCGCAGACGCGCAGACCGGCCACGCCGACCACCCGCGCGTCGGAGTCCACGACGGTCGACTCCGACCGCGGGTCACCCATGGTGCACGTGCCCGCGGCGTGCACGTAATCCCCCGTCGCCGACCGCATCCACGCGCGCAGGGAATCCGGGGAATCGGCGATCTCGGCCAATGCCGTGCCTCGATCGTCGACGAAGAAACCCCGGGCCATCGTCGACAGCGACGGAGTTTCCAACAACTCCAACAACACGCCGACTCCGACGGTCAACGATTCCACGTCCGCGTCGCGGGACAACAGATCGAAGTCGACGATCGGTTCCGCCAACGGATCGTTCGGGTTCAGTCGCACCGATCCCCGCGAGGCGACCTTCATCAGCGCGACGCTGATCGACCCGTAACCGATCGCGTCGGGACCGAGGTGATTGACGGGGAGCAGTTGCAAATCGGCGTCGTGTCGCCCGCTGCTGAAGCGGGCGATCGCCGACACCGCCAACGAGCGCGGGTCACGCGCCTGCCGCAACCCCACCGTGACCGGCACCGAGGGATGATCCTGCAATCCCCGCCCGACCCCGGGACGGTCGATGCCGCTGCGCAACAGGATCGTCGGCGAATGAACGGCCCCGGCCGACAGCACCACCTCGCGCGCACCGATCTCGGTACCGTCCACCAGCAGCACGCCGACGGCCCGACCGTTCTCGATCACGACCCGGTCCACGGCGACGTCGGTGCGCACCACCACGTTTCCCCGTTCGCGCGCTCGCTCCAGATACGCATCGGCGACCGTCACCCGGCGACCGTCGACGTCGCGCGTCAACATCGCCGGGCCCGCGTCGGCGGGGATTCCCGCCAAGGGGAACGGCCCCCGGTGCAGGGCCCACCCGTTCATGATGCAGGCTTCCACCAGGGAACCCGCGACCGAACCCGGCCCCTCGGGCTCCGCGCGCCGCAGCGGCACCTCGATCCGACGGAAACAACGCTCGACGTCGCGCCATCCCCATCCGACGCAACCGAAGTCGCGCTCCCA
>WLEG01000074.1 GCA_009704425.1 Actinomycetota bacterium
CCGTTGATGTCGTCTTGGTGAATCAGGCTGTAACGGCACGGGTCCCAGCGGGTGACCACCGGTTGGCCGGCGAGCACCCAATCCAAGTGATACGTGGGAAGACCGCCGTTGGATCCGTACGACGCGTTCATGCGCGCGATGGTCACCGGTAGGTCGTAGGCCCGGGCGCAGAAGCGGGCCACGGCCTCCTCGGCGATCTTCGAGATCGAATACGTGGGGGACATGATGTAGTTCACGTCTCCGAGCGGATCGGTCTCGCGGAACGCGTGCAACGGATCGGCCACCGGCTTGTAGACGGACTGCGTGGACATGATGAGCGCGGCCTTGGCGCGCCGACAGTGGCGCAGCAACAGTCCGGTGCCCTCGGCGTTCACCGAGATCGCGTGGTCGTAGTCGAGGCCCTCGGTCTTGAACGCCGCGAGGTGGATCACGTAGTCGAAGTCGTCGGGCAGGTCGGAGAAATCGGGATGGGACAAGTCGAGCATCCGGGTGGTCACACCGACGTTCTCGACGCGTTCACGAGACTCGGCGTCGGAGAAGCGAGCGACACCCCACACCTCGTTGTGCGGAGCCAGGAACTCCACGAGGGGGAGGGCGATCTGGCCGGCGGGTCCGGTGACGAGGATCTTCTTGTCGGTCAGCATGGGTACATCCTCGCTCACAGTCGGGCGCAGGCACCCGGAGGGCTGTCGTAGCGTTCGTCGGCGGACCATGGTCCGAGGATCCAGTCGTCCGTGGCGGCCGGGGTGACGCCGGAATAATGGGAGGCGAGGAAGCCCACGAGCCATTGCGCGCTGCGAAGTGCTCCGGTGGGGCACACGTGGATCCCGTCGCGCTTGCGCTCGGGGTTTCCGTCGTCGTCGATGTCGACGTCGAACACCTCGCCCAGAGCCGACGTCTGATCGGCGTAACGGATCAGGTCGGGCGACGCGGCGGCGGTGGCGATGGCGAGGGTCTCCAGGCTTTCCTGACCAGATTCGGTGCGTTCGGGGGAGAAGGTGGGGAACGAGAGCAACAGAATTCGTTGTCCGCGTTCGACGGCCAGAAGCCGCAGTTCCTCGAGAGCCGCGCGTTGGTCGACCGTCGACTGTTGGGCGTCCCACACCGAGAGTTGCAGGATCAACAGATCGGGTCGCTCGCGATCCAAGGTGAGGCGCAGCGATTCGATCGGTGTGGGGCCGGAACCCTGGGGGATCAAACCCACGCCTCCGAAGGCGCCGGATTCGGCGGAGAGCCCGCCGGCTTCGGTCGCGGCCTCGATCGCGGGCCACATGTCGTAGGCCACCGAATCGCCGAGGTAGTAGATGCCGCGGACCGGGGGACCGAGGTCGGGCGCCGTGGTGCTCGTCGTCGACGTCGTGGACGCACCGTCGGTCGCCGTGGTGGATGTCGCCGTCGTGGATGTCATCGGCGCCGACGTGGTGGTGACGACGGCTCCGGCGATCGCACCGACGTCCACCGCGTTGGTGGTGGACGGTACGGCCACCAACAACCACACGACGACGGCACCCACCATCGAGGTCGCGAACGCGCGACGCCCGGCTCGACCATGGGCCCATCGGGCCCGGTGGCGGATCGTCTGTTCCACGAAATGGTACGACGCCACGGAAAACAGAAGGGCGAGAGACAGGCGCAGGAGTGTGAGACGCCAGCCGTCGGTGTCGGTTCGTTCCGGGGAGCAGAAGACGAAGATCGGCCAATGCCACAGGTACAGGGCGTACGACAGTCGGCCGACGTACTCCAGTGGTCGTGCGGAGAGAAGCCTCGTGAGCGGTCCCGTCGGACAGGCCGGCACGCACACCGCCACGACGGCGGCGATGATCGAGTGTCCGACCAAGCCGCCGCGGAACAGCCAATCGTCGGATCCGTCGATCACGAACCACGACCCCAGCAGGGTGAGCGACAACAGAAGGGTCATCGCCTGGGTGGAACGTGGTGCGCGTGTCACGAGTCGGGAGACCCGGTGTCGGACGGCGGGGAGTGCCACCAGGGCCCCGGCCAACAACGAGAAGACCCGGGTGTCGGTTCCCATGTACACGCGCGTCGGATCGCCGCCGTCGAAGAGCGCGATCATCGCCGTGGTCGAGGCGACGAACAATGCGAGCGTGATCGCGGCGATGCCCGCGGCGCGTCGCCATCGCCACGCGCCCCAGACGACGACGGGCCACAGGAGGTAGAACTGCTCCTCGATGGCCAGGCTCCACAGATGCTCGAACGCCGAGGGTGCGGCGAAGGCGTCCCAGTATCCGTTGCCCGTCGCGATCTGGTGCCAGTTGGCGGCGTAGAACTGGGCCCATGGCGCGTCCCGGCGGGCCACGATCCATTCGCCGGGCTCGGCGATCAACCTCAGCACCACCACGACCACGACCAACAGAACCATGACCGCGGGCAACAATCGCCGCAGGCGACGTCCCCAGAATCCGACCAGATCCAATCGACCGGTTTCGGTGAGTTCGCCGATGAGCAACGTGGTGATGAGGAATCCCGAGAGTGCGAAGAACAGGTCCACGCCGAGGAAGCCGCCGGTCAACCGATCGTCGTGAAACGCGAGTACGCCGATCACCGCGAGGGCCCGCAGGCCGTCCAGTCCGTGCAGGTGCTCGCGAACGGAACCGACGTGACTCACGTCGTTATCGTAGGACCATGAGCGATGACCGACCCCAACGACTCCTGTCCGACATGCGCGGCGTTCGCTACGGCGAGGTGCTTGCCGTTCACGCGCGGGGCGACAAGCTGTTCGCCGAGGTGTGGGGCACCCAGTTGTTGCACGATTGCCCGGCCGACTGGTGGAACTCTCTGAACGCCGGCGAGCTGGCCAAGGAGATGGGTGCGCTCATGGTGAAGTTGAACGGACCCCGTTACTGGACCCTCGACGGCTTCGGGACGAAGGTGGACGTCGTGGAGCCGGTCATCCGCGAGCTCCGAGGCATGCCCATGCGACGTATCGCCGAGGTGGAGTTGGGCGACAACCCGGCCGCCGTTCCGTACACCGAGCGTCACGTGAATCGCGGCGCGGTGTTCTTCTTCGACGCCGGTCGCACGGTGCACGAACTGGTCGATCCCCGCGGGCGCGCGTTCGTGATGCAGGCCTATTGCGTGGGAGTCGATTCCACGTTGACGGTGGAGTCGCTCGATTCTCTGGGGCAGCGCTTGAGCCTTCCCGACGGTTGGTCCTTCCGCACACGCACGTTGGACGAGGATTTGGTCGTGGACACCACCGCGCACGTGGCCACTGTGGTCCAGGACGAATTGGAGAACACCTACACGCTCCCGTGAGACGTATCGGTTCGCTGACGCTCCTGAGAGGTTTTGGTTCGCTGACGCTCACATGCGTGATAGACCCTCTGACATGAAAAGAATTTCGGTCGTCGCGCTGCTCCTCGGAACGGTGCTCCTGTCCGCGTGTGGTTCGGAGTCCGCCTCGACCGTGTCGACCGTGGCTCGTGAACCGGACACCACGGCCGCGAGCGACGGGTCATCACCGGATTCGGTCCCCGAGGATTCGACCCCCGACGATTCGGCACCCGATCCGTCCTCGGCGCCCGAGACCATCGAGTTGCCCGTGGCCGATCTTCCCGAATGCGTCATTTCACCCACGTTGGCCATCGACTCCACGGGGAGGCCGTATCAGATATCCGAACCGTCGTGCGCGGGTGGTTGGATGTTCGCCTATTCGACCGAGTGCGAATTCGAATGCGAGTCCTCATTGGCGCTGCAGAACGTGAACGGTCAGTGGCAACTACGCGGATGGGTCTACAACATGTGCTACGAGGGTGCCACCGGGTCCTTCGGACTTCCCGAAGCCGTGGCCAAGTGGCACATTCGGTGGTCGTGCGAGGGTGATTCCGAGGACGACGTGTATTCACCGGTCGCCGAACCGGCCATCGGATCGTTGAGCCTCGGAGATGTCGGTCCGCGAGTGGCGGCCATGGACGAGGCGCTCCGTGCGAGCGGTTTCCTCGTGGCGACGCCGAACGACGCCTTCGACTACGACACTCTG
Organism: Actinomycetota bacterium; assembly: GCA_009704425.1. GTDB lineage: Bacteria > Actinomycetota > Acidimicrobiia > Acidimicrobiales > Ilumatobacteraceae > Casp-actino8. Next base: position 4,001 of record WLEG01000074.1, read on the forward strand.
AAAGCCGTTCTGGACCTGCAGTTCCAGTTGGGTTTGGACGTGGATGGCTACGCGGGCCCGATGACGTTGGGCGCCATGGGTTTGTCGTAGATCAGGTCACCTGGCCCGCGCGTACGGCGCGCTCGGCGTCGACGCGGATGCGGGGATGCACGGTCGGATCCACCACCGACAGTCCGGCGCAGTATTTGCTGAACGAGACCGTGCGGATGTCGAGTTCGGCCAGCAGGTGCGTGGCCCGACTGCGGAACGTACCCGATTTCGTCTCGATCACCACACCCCCGGGCAGGAGGGGCGCGGGCTCGCCGTTCAGGGCCACCACCATCGAATGATCGAGGGTGACGCGTTCCCTGTGCGACGGTGAGTGAAGCGTCGCCCGCCGACAGTCGACCGACAGGCTGCGACGCAGGGTTCGGGTGTCGAGGTCGGGGAGCAGCGAACCCAACCACGAGTGCTCGGCATCGGTGAAGGCGGAGGCCGCATCGGTGACACGAGGGATCCTCGACTTGTCGGTCTGGCCTCGACCCGTCTTGGACTTCACCTCGAGGAACGTGGTGCCGTCCTCGTACGTGCGCGTGCGCACCTTGAAACGCGGACGCCGTCCCCGGACGTGGTCACGGTAGGTGCGTCGTAGAACGTCGTCGTAGTAGACGGTGTGGTAGCGAAGTGAACGTCCGCCACCGATCAGCAGAACTCCCCAGTCGCCGTCGAGCGAGGCGATGAATTCGTCGGCGCGGGACTCGGTGGTGACGTACTTGTGGTCGTAGCGACGCATCAACGGCGCGTCGGTGGAGACTTCCGCGAGCGACACCGGCCTCAAACGATCGAGGGACCGTTCGAACATGACGACGGTCGCCTCAGGACTCGGTGTGGAAGACCACGTCGAGGGTCATGGTGTCGCGCACCATGTCGACGGACCGCAGCGACACCGACTTCACGGCCTTGCCGAACGTCGAACGAAGGTGGTCGTGAAGCGCCTCCTCCTCGTGGATGATGCGGTCGAGTTCCACTTTCACCCTCGCGTACCGGTAGCGACGACCGATGGCGCCCATGTCCACCAGGAACATGGCCACCACGAGGAGCGAGGCGAAGAGGACCTTGATCCCGAACTCCATGCCCGGAAGGCCGGCCATCAGACCGAGCACGAGCGCGACCATCGTGAAACCGATCTCGATCTGTCCGGATTCGTCCGAACGCAAACGCACCACGCTGAGCACCGCGAACAGTCCGAATCCGACCCCCACGTTCAGCGGGCCCGACGAACCGAGGGCGGCCGACACGGTGAACAGGCTGATGTTGAAGGCGACGTAGCCGACCACCTGGTCCCATCGACGGTGCCGTCGGAAGTAGATGACGTACACGAGCAGGAAGATGGAGACGAGGTTCAACACCAGGTCCCGTATCAGTTCGGCCGTATCGAGATTGCCCATGTTCACCCCCGGTTCACCCAGTGTATAGAAGCGTGTAGAGACTTCTAGAGTGATCGGGTGTCCAGCATCCGTCATCGATCTTCACGCACGGGAGTACGGACCATCGCCCTGACGGTGACGATGGCGATCGGCGCGTCGACGGTCGTGGCCTGCTCGTCCGGAGCGACGGACGAGATCGCCGGAGAGACCTCGGCGCCCGGGAACTCGGGGGTGACCGCACCGCTGACGGTGGACGTTCGCATCTCCGAGGTTCATTACCACGCACCCGCCGACCGCGAGGACCAGGAGTTCGTGGAGTTGGTGAACCTCGGGGGAGCCGACGTCCAGTTGCAGGGCTGGTGCATCGACGGCGTCAAGTACTGCATCGAGGAATCGACGGTTCTGGCCCCCGACGCTTTCCTCGTGATCGCTCGCGGGTCGTTCCCGGGTTCACTCTCGAACAAAGCAGACGAGTTGAGCGTGATCGACCCGTTGGGGCAGACGTTCGACACCGTGTCCTACACCGATCGTGAGCCGTGGTCGGAACTGGCCGACGGCGGCGGGCATTCGCTGCAACGCGTCGATTTCACCCGCGATGGTTCGGACCCCACGGCGTGGTCGTCGGCTCCTCCCACTCCGGGCTCGGCATTCGTGGCGGCCGAACGGGCGACGGTGGGTGACATCGTGATCACCGAGATCAACTACCACCCCGAGGACGACGATCCGGCCGCTCGCTACGTCGAGTTGGCGAACACGACCGACGCGTCGGTCGATCTGAACGGCTGGTGCATCGAGGGCCTCGAGTGGTGTTGGTCGTCGTCGACGGTCGTGGCCGCCGGTGCCACGCACGTACTCGCCGATCCGGCCGGGTTGCCGAGTCTGGCGCGCAACAGCGATCGACTCCGACTGGTCTCGGCCGACGGTGTGGTTCACGACGTCGTTCGTTACGAGGATCGTCAGCCGTGGCCGGCCATGGCCGACGGGCACGGGGAGACCCTCCATCGACGCGACCCACGCGAGTCGGGCCTCGAACCCGGCAACTGGGAGTCGCGAGCGGCCAGCCCCGGAACGTCCGAGGCATCGGACGGCACCGGACTGGTGCCGATCGTGGACCGGGTGGACTTCGCGTTGTCGCCACCGCCGGGAGAGCCGTTGACGGTGTCGGCGAACGCGCGTGCGGACGCGAGTTCGGCGCGGTTGTTCTATCGCGTGGGCTTCGCCGAGGAGATCGCCATCGAGATGTCGGTCGACGGGACGAACCTGTCGGCGACGATCCCCGGTCAGCAAGCCGGAGATCTGGTGCGTTTCCGAATCGAACTGTCCGATGGCGTCACGACCGGCCGCTATCCGAGAGTCGGAGACGGAGCGGAGTACACCGGGACCGTTGTGGCCGGCGCGCCGGACGCTCCGTCACCGCTGACGCGTTTCCAGTGGTTCATTCCCGACGACGTGTACGACGCGGCCCGAGTGGAGACCACCTTGCACGGAGACGACGGCTTTCCCGCGGTCTTCGCCGTGAACGGCGAGATCATGGACAACGTCACCATTCGCATCAAGGGGAATCAGGCGCGCTCCAACAAGAAGCGCAAATGGAAGGTGATGTTGCCCGCCGGCCACCAGTGGGACATGGGTGGCCTGCTCGACGCGCCGGTCGACGAGTTCGATCTGCTTCCGGCGGCCACGGACAAGTCGTACTCGCGCGAGATCCTGACGTCCGACATGCAGGCGATGTCCGGTGGGGTGCGTCAGCAGGTGTTCCCTGTCCGACTGGAGAAGAACAAGGAGTTCTTCGGTCTGTACATGTACGGCGAGTCGGCCGACGCCGACTGGCGCGACAGGATCGGTTTGTCGGCGGACTCGTTGGTGTACAAGGCCGAGAAGGTCTCCAAACTGAACCTCGGGAACCTCGACCTCCCGCGGGACGTCTTCGAGGCGCATTACGAGCGGTACTCGCAGACCTATGCCGACGACGATGACGCGCAGTTGCGCGATCTCATCCGAACGCTCGGCACGCTGAAAGGCGACGATCTGATTCGTTTCGCCTACGAACACGTCGACGTGCCCCAGGTGATCGAGGCGCTCGCCACCATGCGCGTCGTCCAGCACCCGGAGTGGCAACACAAGAACTACTTCGTGATCTTCGACCCCGAGGACGAGAGGTGGCGTCTGTTGCCCATCGACTTCGACCTGAACTTCGGACGTCGATACGCCAGCCCGTGCAACGCCCGATGCGACGAGGTGAAAGCAGACCCGTGGATGGAGTACCCCGGCGGTAACCGTCTGGCGGGCATCTTCCTCAACGACGATCACTTCCGGACGCTCGTCGATCGTCGCACCCGCACGCTCGCCGAGCGGTTCCTCGCCCCCGGATTCCTGGAGCAGCGGGTGGCCGAGTTGTTCTCGCTGATGTCCGCCGACGCCGAACTCGATCGCCGCACGTGGGGGCAGTACGGATCGAGCCAGAGTCTCGAGCAGGCGCAGCGCATCCTGATGGAGCAGTACGTCGTACCGAAACGACGCTTCTACCTGGAATCGGACAAGTACCTGCCTCCGGCGCAGGCCTCCGATCCGGAGGTGACGGTCGACATCGTCGAGCAGGACGAATCCGGGCGCGTGATCAGGGCCACCATCACCAACGCGTCGGCCGATGCCCTGGACGTCTCGGGTCGTGTGTTCGAGGACATCGGCGCGCGCCTGCCGGCCGGCGTGGTGATCCCGGCCGGCGGTTCGATCGAGGTGATCTTCGACAAGG
>WLEG01000075.1 GCA_009704425.1 Actinomycetota bacterium
CGCATCGTGCCGTTCAAGGTGACGTCGAGCACGATCGACCACTGGTCGTCGGTCATCTCGTGCAGTTCGGCCGTTCCGCCCAAGCCCGCGTTGTTGACCAACACGTCGATGCCACCCAGTTCGTTCTTTGCCGTCTCGAACAGGTTCTGCACGCTGGCCTCGTCGGTGACGTCGCACGGAATCCCGACGACCCCCAACTCGGCGGCTGTCTCGGCGAGTCGACGCTCGTGCTTGTCGCTGATGACGACGCGAGCACCCTCCTCGAGGCAGCGACGCGCGGTGGAGGATCCGATGCCGCTACCGGCCGCCGCGGTGATGAGCACCCGCTTGCCGGTGAGCAGACCGTGTCCGGTGACGTACGTGGGTTCCTTGGTCGACATGTTTCCCCCGGAGTGTTCGGTGTGCGAGTGAGGTGGTTCAGCGCGGCAATCCGAGCACGCGTTCGCCCAGAACGTTGCGCTGGATCTCGTTGGACCCACCGTAGATGGTGTCGGACCGTGTGAAGAGGAACAACTTCTGTTCGAGAGTGAGTTCGTAGGGGAGGGCCTCGGCGATCAGGGCCTCGGGTCCCATGAGCTCCATCATCAGTTCGCCCAGATCACGGTGCCACGTTCCCCAGAACAACTTGGAAATGCTGGCCTCGGGGCCGGGCACTCCCTTGGCCGACATGCTGCGCAACGCGTTGAGCTTCAAGAGCTGCAAGCCGGTGTGGGCTCGGGCCAACTTCTGTCGCACCACCGGATCGTCGGCGCGTCCGAAACGACGCGCCAGGGCGACCGTGTCCTCGAGTTCGCGTTCGAAACCCACTTGCTGGGCCAGAGTGGAGATGCCGCGCTCGTAGCCGAGCAACGCCATGGCCACGCCCCAGCCGGCGCCCGGCTGGCCCACCACCAACGAGGCCTCCGTCTCGGCGTCGGTGAAGAAGGTCTCGTTGAACTCGCCGCCTCCGGTGATCTGACGGATGGCGCGCACCTCCACGCCCTTTTGCTCCATGGGCACGAGCAGGAAGGTCAGTCCGGCGTGGCGTTGCGAGCCGGGCTCGGTGCGCGCGACGACGAAGCACCAGTGGCTCACGTGCGCCAACGAGGTCCAGACCTTCTGACCGTTGATGACCCAACGGTCGCCGTCGAGATGCGCCTTGGTCTGAACGTTGGCCAGGTCGCTGCCGGCGTTCGGCTCGCTGTAGCCCTGACACCAACGTTCCTCGCCGCGCAGGATGCCGGGTAGGAAACGTTCGCACTGTTCGGGCGTGCCGTACTCGATGATGGTCGGAGCGAGAAGGTTCTCGCCCATGTGGTTGGTGCGCGCCGGCGCCTGCGCGCGCACGTACTCCTCGGCCCAGATGATCTGCTGATCGACGGTGGCGCCACGACCACCGAACTCGACCGGCCAACCGAGTCCGATCCAACCGGCGCGGCCGAGCACCTTCTCCCATTCGACGCGGATATCGAAACCGATCTCCTCGTCGCCGGGGCCGCCACGTCCGCGCAACTCGGCGAACTCGCCCACCACGTTTTCGCGCAACCATGTGCGAACCAGGTCGCGGAACTCGCGATCGTCGGTGGGAAGCGGTGCGTGTTGGGAAGCGGTGATGGTCATGAGGAGTCGATGATCCTGTGGTCGACGGCGGGAGTGACGTTTCTGACGAACCGTCAGAAACCTTAGCCGTGGCGGCTCGGTGGTGCCGAGACGGGACCGTTCCCGGGTCCGGAACGGTGGCGATTACGGTCACACCATGGATTTCGCCGTTCCCGAGTCGATTCAACGGACCCTCGACGACCTCGACGCCTTCATCGAGCGCGAGATCGCACCCTTGCAAGCCACCGACGACAACGAGCGCTTCTTCGACCACCGACGCGAGTGGGCGCGCACGGACTTCGACAACGACGGCGTTCCCCGACCCGAGTGGGAGGCCTTGCTGCGCGAGATGCGGCGACGCGCCGATGCCGCGGGCTGGCTGCGGTTGGCTCTGCCGCCCGAATTCGGTGGTCGCAACGCCAGCAACCTGGAGATGGCGATCATTCGTGAGCACCTGGCCACCAAGGGGCTCGGCCTGCACAACGATCTACAGAACGAGTCCTCGGTGGTGGGCAACTTCCCGACCGTGCTCATGATGCGCGACTTCGGCACCGAGGAACAGAAGGCGGAGTGGATGTCGGGCTTCCTCGACGGCACCAAGCGTCTGGCGTTCGGCCTGACCGAACCCAACCACGGCAGTGACGCCACGTTCCTCGAGACGACGGCGGTGCGCGACGGTGACGAATGGGTCATCAACGGCATGAAGCGCTGGAACAGCGGCCTACATCACGCCACCCACGACATCATCTTCGCCCGCACCTCCGGCGACCCCGGAAGTCCCGTGGGCATCTCGGCGTTCCTCGTTCCGACGGATTCACCCGGCTTCAACGTCGACTTCTTCTGGTGGACGTTCAACATGCCCACCGATCACGCCGAGGTCAGCCTGAAGGACGTGCGTGTTCCGGCCAACGCCCTGTTCGGACGACTCGATCACGGCCTGGATCTGGCCCAACACTTCGTGCACGAGAACCGCATTCGTCAGGCGGCATCGTCACTGGGTGCCGCGCAGTACTGCATCAACGAGGCCGTGGCCTACGCCAACAGCCGCGTCACGTGGGGCAAGAAGCTCTCGAGCAATCAAGCGATCCAGTTCCCGCTCATCGAACTGCACACCGAGGCCGCCATGTTGCGCCAGTTGATCCGCTACACCGCGTGGATGATGGACAACTCGGTGAAGGCCGATCGTCCCGACGTGGAGGGCTTCATGGAGTTCACCCACTTGGTGGCGATGTGCAACTACCGGGCGAATCGTCTGTGCTGCGACGCCGCCGACCGCGCCATGCAGACGTGCGGAGGCGTGGGGTACAGCCGCCACATGCCCTTCGAGCACATCTACCGACATCACCGCCGTTATCGCATCACCGAGGGCGCCGAGGAGATCCAGATGCGCAAGGTGGGCCAGCACCTGTTCGGGTTCGGTCGCAAGAAGTAGGTCGGGCCTCAGCCCGCGAACACCGTCGCGCGTCCGCGCATGACCACGCCGACACGCGCGCCCACCGGCGCGAGTTCGCTCACGCTCACGCGCACCGAGACGAACTCGCCGTTCTCGAGGCGCACACCGATGGTGCCATCGTGTCCGTAGTACGCGCGACGTTCGACCACGCCGGGAACACCGTCGCTCGACAGGCCCAGTTGCTCGGGACGAACCAGCACGGTGGCCGGACCGGGGGAGGCATCGCATTCCTGCGTCCCCAGGACGTGGCCGACGGTGCCACCGTCGATGCGAGCCGACAGCAGGTTCGCGTCTCCGATGAATCGGGCGACCTCCACCGACGCCGGCCGTTCGTAGATGTCGGTGGGTGCTCCTTGCTGCGCCACCACACCACCGAGCAGGACGACGACATGGTCGGCGATCGACATCGCCTCCTCCTGATCGTGGGTGACCAAGAGCGTGGTGGTGCCGGCACCACGAAGGATTCCGATCACCTCGTCACGGATGCCGGCGCGCAGACCGGCATCGAGGGCCGAGAACGGTTCGTCGAGGAGCACCAGATGCGGGGCCGGTGCCAGGGCGCGGGCCAGGGCGACGCGTTGTTGCTGGCCACCCGAGATCTCCGAGGGGCGCCGCGAACCCATGCCACTCAGTCCGACCAGATCGATCATCTCGTCGATGCGATCGCGACTGCCCTTGGGCAAGCCGTAGCCGACGTTGCCCGCCACGTCGAGGTGGGGGAAGAGCGCACCTTCCTGGGGCACGATGCCGACGCCGCGTCGATCGGGTCGCACATGGACGTCGGACGAGCCGACCACCTCGCCGTCGATCTCGATGCGGCCGTCACCGACGCGCTCGAAGCCCGCGATGAGACGCAGAAGAGTCGTCTTGCCCTGTCCAGACGGACCGAGGACGGCGGTGACACTGCCGCTCGGCGCGTCGAAGGACACGCCCGAGAGAACCCGGGTGGAACCGAACGACTTCGACACGTCGGTGAGGCGAAGGATGGGAGTCGGGTTCATGGGAATCGGTTCAACGTTCCAGGGTGGCGATGGCGGTGGGGATGGCCACGAAGACGATGATGGCCAAAGCGTACGGACCGGCCGCGGCGTAATCCGACACCGACGTGTGTGTCCACAGGCGCGTGGCCAAGGTCTCGGTGCCGGTGGGGCGCAGGAGCATGGTGACGGGAAGTTCCTTCATCGCCGCCAACGTGACGAGCGCGGTCGCCGACGCGATGCCCGGTGCGATGAGGGGGATGTTGACGCGTCGGATCACCGACATCGGCCCACTGCCGAGCGACCGGGCGACGTCGTCGAGGCCGAGGGGAATCTGTTCGGCGCTCGCCCGCACGCCTCCCACCGCGACCGGCAGGAAGAGTGCCACGTAGGCCAACACCAGCAATGGCGACTCCAGGTAGACCGGTCGGAGGAATCGAACCCCGATGAAGACCATCGAGATCGCGACCACGATGCCGGGCAGGGCATGCGTGATGTAGGTCGCGCGATCGAGCAACAGAGACGTGCGCGTTCGGTAGCGCGCCACCAACAGGCCGATGGGAAGTGCCACCAGCACCGTGATGCAGGCGGCCACCAGCGAGTAACGGACCGAACCCCACAGGGCCGAGGCGACGTCTCCCACGCCGTCATCCGCACCGTGGGACGTGACCCACACGAGGATGCGCCACATGGGGAACAACACGGCGAGTCCGGTGACGGCGATGATGGCCGTCTGGAACCAGACGGCCAGCGAACGAAGACGGATGGGGCGTGGCTTCGCGACGGCGCGCGTGGTCATGGTGGAGACCACGCGTCCGCGGGCCGCCGCTTCGGCGGCCACCAACACCAGTGCGATGAGCACGAGCACCACCGCCAGCACCGCGGCGCGCGTGGGATTGAAGCCCGCTCGATACGCGCCGTAGATCACCCACGTGAACGCGTCGTAACGCATGGTGGCCACGGCCCCGAAGTCGCTGAGGACGTAGAGCGCGACGAGCAACGATCCGGCGGCGATGGTTCCACGGCATTGACGTGCGGCCAACACGATCAGGCGGGGCACCGAACCCTTGCCGTGGATGGTGGCGATCTCGTCGAGTGATTGGTCCAGTCGACCGAACGCGGCGGTGAGGGGCAGGTACACGTACGGGTACGACACGGCGGTGAGAACCAGGAAAGCCCCCCAGAACCCGGCCAACGACGACTCCCAACTGATCCAGGCGAACGCGGCGAGGTAACTGGGAATCGCCAGCGGCAACGCCAGCGCGACGCGCCACAACCGCCGCCCGCGCAAATCGCTGCGCATCACGGCCCAGGCGAGGGGTACCGAGATGACGACGCTGGCGATGGTCACGCAGGCGGCGAGCAGCCCGCTGCGAACGACCAGATCGAAGGTGCGCCGTTGCCAGAGTTCGTCCCAGAGATAACCCGCACCGCGATCGAAGGCGACGTCGACCAGATAGGCGAGAGGGGCCAGCGAAGCCAAGGCCGCCAGCACCGCGGGAATGACCAGCGGTGCCGGCAGCTTGGAGCGCCAGGATGTGCCTCGGGCGGACGTCACGGGTTCAGTGTGTCGTCAGAGGGTGAGCAGTCCGACGTCGGCCAGCAGTTCCTGGGTCTCGGCGATCGAGGAGAGGTCCGACAGATCGATGGCCGGAGGATCCAGTTCGTCGAAAGCGGGCTGTCCGTCGAATTGTTCGATGCCGTCGACCAGCGGATATTCGAACGATTTCGAGACGAAGTACTCCTGGCCCGCGTCGGAGACGAGGTAGGACACGAAACACTGCGCGGCTCGGGCGTTGTCGGAGTTGCCGAGAACACCGGCGCCGGCGACGTTGACGAGTCCACCGATGTCACCGGGCAGGTACTGGTTCTCGGCCACCACGGCGTCGGCGCCCTCGGCGGCGATCTTCTCGTAGAGGTAGTAGTGGTTCACGAGGCCGAGGGGCACCTCACCCGCGTTCACGGCGTCACGAACCGCGGCGTTCTTCTCGTAGGCGACCGGCTCGTTGTCGGCGAAGGCCTGCAGCCAGGTGCGTGCCGCGTCCTCGCCGCGCGTCACGCGCAACGCGGTGACGAACGATTGCCACGACGCGTTGGTGGGGGCGAAACCGATCTTGCCCTTCCACGCCGGATCGAGCAGCTCATCGACGGTGGTGGGCGGAGTCGGGGCCAGCTCGGGGTTGTACACGATCACGCGCACGCGACCGCTGGCACCCACCCAATCGTTGGTGACGGCACGGAACCCGACGGGCACGCGATCGAGTGTGGAGGCGGGAAGTTCGGCGAACAGTCCGGACTGTGACACCGCGCCCAGTGCGCCGGCATCCTGCGAGAAGAAGACGTCGGCGGGGGTGGCCGAATCCTCGGTCAGGATCTGGCCGGCCAACTCGCCGCTGTCGCCGTAACGGGCGTCGACGGTCACACCGGTGTCGCTGGTGAATTGGGCGTACAGGTCGGCGACCAGCTTCTCGCTACGACCGGAGTACACCGTCAGCGATCCGCTCGCTCCGTCGCACGGGTTCGTGTCGGAGGGGGCCGAGTTGTCGTCGACGGTCGTGGTGTCGGTCGTGGTGCCGGCATCGTCGCCGCCACAAGCCGCGATCACGCTCACGGTGGCGATGACCGCGGCAATGGCGTGACGTGTGCGTCGTCGCGAAGTGTGCATGGTGGTCCTCCATTTGTGTCGGGTGAAACGTCGGGTGAAACTGCAGTGCTCGCGGGGGATCCGCCCTCTGTTAGGAGAGCCTAACAAGTGTTAGGCAGACCTAACAACTTTTCCCGGCGACGTCGTGTCGTTGGCAATAACCTGCGGATATGGCCTCTCAACCCTCCACTGGTCCCACCGGAACTCCGGTCGACGTCAAGCCGCGTAGTCGCGACGTCACGGACGGCATTCAGAAGGCCGCCTCGCGGGCCATGTTGCGCGCCGTCGGCCTGACCGACGACGACTGGGAGAAGCCCCAAGTCGGGGTGGCCTCGTCGTGGAACGAGATCACGCCGTGCAACATGTCGATTCGACGACTCACCGAGGCCGCCAAGGTCGGTGTTCGCGCGGCCGGTGGTGTGCCGATGGAGTTCGGAACCATCACCGTCAGCGACGGCATCTCGATGGGTCACGAGGGCATGCGCGCGTCGTTGGTGAGTCGCGAGGTCATCTGTGACTCGGTCGAAGCCGTGATGCACGCCGAGCGTCTCGATGGTCTGGTGGCCACGGGCGGTTGCGACAAGAGCATGCCGGGCATGATGATGGCCATCGCTCGACTGAACTTGCCCGCGGTGTTCATCTACAACGGATCCACGTTGCCCGGCCGGTACGACGGCAAGAACATCGACATCACGACCGTTTTCGAGGCCATCGGCGCATGCGCCGCCGGCACGATCACTCCGGACGAACTCACCGCGATCGAGAAGGCCGCGTGTCCCGGCGAAGGAGCGTGCGGAGGAATGTTCACCGCCAACACCATGTCGTCCATCGGCGAGGCGCTCGGTCTGTCGTTGCCCGGCTCCGCCTCGGCGCCCGCGGTCGACGTCAGTCGTGAGGACGACGCGCGTCGGGCCGGCGAAGCGGTGGTGAACATGCTGCGTCTCGGCATTCGTCCGCGCGACATCCTCACCAAGAAGGCCTTCGAGAACGCCATCGTGCTGTTCAACGCGCTCGGTGGCAGCACCAACGCGGTTCTGCACCTGCTGGCCATCGCCAACGAGGCGGGCGTGCCGCTGGAGCTGGAGGATTTCAACCGCATCGCGGCGCGGGCACCGCACATCGCCGACATGAAGCCGGGCGGCAAGTACCACATGACCGATCTTCATCGCGTGGGTGGTGTTCCCGTCGTCATGAAGCACTTGCTCGACGCCGGGTTGTTGCACGGCGACGTGCTCACCTGCACGGGCAAGACGTTGGCCGAGAACCTGGCCGAGATCGACCCGCCCGC
>WLEG01000076.1 GCA_009704425.1 Actinomycetota bacterium
GCACCGGCCTCACGCCCGTGGTTCACGATGGCCTGGGTGTAGCGGATGTTGTCGGTGTCGGCGTGACTCTGCAGACGCTGCTTCAACGTGACCATCATCTCGGCGCAGGCCTCGTCGCTGAACACCTCGATGCCGGCCTTGTGGTCGCGGGTGAACACGAACACTTCGTGTGTTCCGCTGGCTTCGGCCATCACGTGGACCGGACCGAGGTTGCGCACCGCGAGCGAGTCGTCACCGTCGAACGCGGGGAAGAGGTTGGGGATGACGCGCATGCGCCAGTGGCTCTCGGGGCCGACGGAGGCCAGCGTGGGAAGTGACGCATCCTCGTTGCCGGGGCAGAAGGGACACGGACGCGTGGGGCCGGATTCGACGGTGGGAACGCGCGTGGCGAAATCGGTGGGGCGCATGGCCCGTTCGGCGACGATGGTGACCCAGCGGCCGGTGAGGGGATTCAGACGTAGTTGACTCACGGTGCTCTCAGGATACGCAACGGGAGTGACGAATTACTTGTCATCGGGTGTACACCGAGACATGTGTCGGTGAATCCGCGACGAACGCCGATTTGGACATGTCCTCCCAGCGGTCGCGGAGTCGCAGACCGGCCCGAACGGCCATCCGGTCCAGTTGGTCGGGGGACGAATATCGGATGCTCCACGGTCGCAGTCGCACACCACCGGATTCGGTGAACTCCACGAACTGACCGTCCACGCGTTGATCGTCGGGGTGGTGCACGTCGACGGACAGCACCACCCGGTCGGCGTGCATGGATCGGACTCCGACCGTTCCTCCGGCCTTGCGCTGGGGATCGGGGACGACCGCTTCGATGATGAACGTCCCGACGTCGGTCAGTCGTGCGGCCACGGCCTCGAAGAGGTTCTGCTGACGCTCGGCGGACGGCAGGCTGAAGACGGTGTTGTAGGCGATCAACACGGCGTCGAATCGACGATCGGGCTGGGAGTCGACCATGTCACCGAGAATCAGTTCGATCGGCCGATCGGGCACCAGCCGACTCGCCTTGATTCGGCAGCGCTCCAACATGGCCGCGCTCGAATCGATGCCCACCACCGCGCACCCGGCACGGGCGAGGGGGATCGCCAATCGGCCGGTTCCGACGCCCAACTCGAGAACGCTTCCGCCCCGCGCCAACTCGGTGATCAGGTTCGTGGTGGCCTCCACGTCGCTGACGTCCTCGTACCAATCGTCGTAGACGTCGGCGAACGATTCACCGTAGGTCGAGTCGTCGAAACCCTTCATGCGCGTCCAGTCCACCACGTCGTCGGATCCGGCGGTGAATCCGGCGACCGAGAGGCGGTGTCGGGGGTACTCTTCGGGGATGGCCGGCACCGTGACCTACATGGATCACGCGGCCACCACGCCCATGCGCGCCTCGGCGATCGAGGCGATGATGCCGTTCCTCGACGGGGTGTACGCGAATCCCAGCGGGTCGCACCGTTTCGCCCGTCTGGCCCGCAAGTCGGTGGACGAGGCGCGCGACCTGATCGCCTCCATCGTGGGGTGCAAGCCGGGTGAGGTGGTGTTCACCGGTTGCGGCACCGAGAGTGACAACGCCGCCATCATCGGGATCGTGCGTCGACACGGCGGAGTGGCCGTGTGCCCCGCCGCCGAGCATCATGCCGTGCTTCACTGCGTCGAGCATCTGCACGGCCGGGTGGTGGACGTCGACGCCAACGGTGCCGTCGATCCGGACGCCCTGCGCGCGGCACTCGACGACACGGTCCGCAGCGTCTCGGTGATGGCCGTGAACAACGAGACCGGCGTCATCACCGACATGACGGTGGTGTCCGACCTGGTTCGACGTCACGCACCGAACGCCGTTCTGCACACCGACGCGGTTCAAGCCGCCTGCTGGATCGACCTACGACTGTTGTGGCCCCTCGTCGACAGCATGGCCATCAGCGCCCACAAGTTCGGTGGTCCCAAGGGAGTGGGTGCGCTGATCGTTCGCGAGGGCGTCACCTTCGAACCCGTCGTGCTCGGCGGCGGACAGGAACGTGATCGACGCAGCGGCACGCACAACGTGGCGGGCATCGTGGCCATGGCGGAGGCTCTGCGTGCCACCGACGCCGAACGCGAGCACGAGGTGGCTCGCATCTCCGCGTTGCGCGATCGGCTGTTGACCGGTTTGTCGGCCATCCCCGGCGTGCGCCGCACCGTCCCCGACGCGGTGTCGGTTCCGGGAGTGGTCCACGTGTGCATCTCCGACGTCGAGAGCGAATCCTTGTTGTACCTGCTCGACGAGGCCGACGTGTGTGCGTCGTCGGCGTCGGCGTGCGCCAGCGGAGCCATGGAACCGTCGCACGTCCTGCGGGCCATGGGAGTCGAGCGCGAATGGAGTGCGGGCGCTTTGCGGCTGTCGATGGGACACACCACCACGGAGGCCGACGTCGATCGCACCGTTCGCGTGGTCGCCGAGTCGGTCGAGCGCATACGCGCCGTCGCCGCCCGTCTGAAGCGTGGCTGATCCCAACCACATTCGTCCCGCCGTAGCCTGCGAACCATGAAGGTGCTCATCGCCATGTCCGGAGGGGTCGATTCGTCGGTCGCCGCCGCTCTGCTCGTGGAGCAGGGGCACGACGTGGTCGGTGTCACCATGCGTCTGTGGGGTGGCGAGAGCGACACCGGATGCTGCAGCGTCAGCGACGTCGACGACGCGCGCCGGGTGGCTCAGCAGATCGGCATCGACCATCTGGTCTTCAACTTCACCGACGAGTTCCATCGCAACGTGGTCGAGCCCTACGTGAACGATCATGCGGTGGGTGTCACCCCGAATCCGTGCATCGAGTGCAATCGCCATCTCAAGTTCGATCGTCTGCACGAACGTGCTCTCGTCCTGGGTTTCGATGCGGTGGCCACCGGTCATCACGCGCGCGTGGTCGAGCGCGACGGCGTGTTCCGTCTCGCGCGGGGGCACGACGCGGCCAAGGACCAGAGCTACGTGGTGCACATGCTGGATCAACGGCAGTTGTCCCGCACGATGTTCCCGGTGGGGGAGATGAACAAAGCCGACGTGCGCGCTCACGCCGAACGACTCGGCTTGCGCACCGCCGGCAAGCCCGACAGTCAGGACGTCTGTTTCATCACCACCACGAAGGACGACGACGGCCGATCCGGACGTTCGGCATTTCTGTCCCGACGAATTCCGTTGCACGTCGCCGAGATCGTGGACGTCGCCGGCGAACGCATCGGTGAGGTGGAAGCGGTCGAGATGGTCACGCTCGGTCAGCGACGTGGCGTCGGTGGAGGTGGCGGTACCAAGCGTTTCGTGGTGGATGTCGACGTTCCCGGTCGTCGTGTTGTGGTGGGCCCGGAAGCGATGTTGCTCACCGAGACCGAGCTGGTGGGTCAGATGTCGTGGAGTTCGTTCGTCGTCTTCGGAACGGTGCGCGTGCAGTGCAGCGCCCACGGGGAGGCGAACCTCGCCACCGTCGAGCCCGACGACGGCGGTGTGGTGGTGCGGTGGCGGGAACCGCAACGACGCATCTCGCCCGGTCAGAGCGCCGTGTTCTACGACGAGGCGGGCGAGGTGGTGTTGGGTGGCGGCGTGGTCATCTCGCCCAGGGTTCGTCCCGGTCTCGAGGGACACACGGTCATCGACTTCACGTGAATCGCCCTGCCACCGGGATCGGTGCGCGTGGCGGCCAGGACGACGGTCTCGAAGTCGGCCAACGTGACGCGTAGCGCGGCGCCACGACAGCCTCCGGTGAGGTCGGCGGCGTCGGTGTCTGCCAACGTCACCATGTCCACGGCCCGCACGTTGGCGGCCAGGAACATGGCGGTCTCGGCCAACACCACGTGGTCGTGAATCACCAGACCGGCCGGCACCTGCACGAACCAGCGTCGCGAATACCGGTGGAAGCGCTCGGGGAGGAGCGACGACAGCGTGATCGCCGTGACGCCGAGGACCACCGCCACCACCCAACGTCGGTCGATCGCGAACAGCGCGGTGGCGACGATCGTCGACATCCAAACGGCCCAGGCGAGCACCTGGATGACGATCATCGCCGGAGGACACCGCAAGAGGTGTCGGCGTTCGTCGCCGTACGCGGACAGCTGGACGAACGAATCACCGACGTCGGCGCTGAAGACGAGGAGCGTGGCCACGATCGTGACGACCAGCGCGACGAGGGCCGCGACGTCGCCGTCGTTCGCCACCACGAGCGCGGTGCACACGATCGAGGTGGGACAGGAGAGACGTACCGCGGTGAGCGAGATGCTCGATGGCACGAGAACGCACAGCAAACAGACCGCCCACGACACCCACAACGCGATGCTCGTGACGAGACGCGCCCCGTTCGACCACTCGTCGAGCGTCGCACCACACAACGGTGCCACCACTCCGCACGCGACAACCGCCGCGCGCATGCACCACAAGACGACGTTCGAACGTCGTGGGTCGCGCGTTCCGGTCATGCCCACAGCGTTACCGATGGGACCAAGGTCCCGGTAATTGGAGACCGGCGAACTCCCGAGGGCGGTGCGCTCGATTGTGGCGCGGCGAGGGTCGCCTGCTACGAAAGTGTCGAGGGGACGGACATGACGATGGCGGCGACGACATATCTGACCGGTGGTATCGCCACCGGGGTGGGCAGTCTTCCGCATCGTGACGCCCGTGCCGCCGCCGAGTTCGCCTTGGTCACCACCCCGGACCTTCCCGCGATTCCGTCGCTACCGAAGCGTTCCCCCGCGGAATCCATGATCGCTCAGGCGGTGGTGGGCATCCGGGGGATCAGCGTCGGCCAGTACGGCTCCATCGTGGTCGACGTGCCGCGCGTCGATCCCTTCGCGCCGGTCGACACGGATCTCCAACACGACGCCTTCGTGGGCTTGCGCACCTTCCTGGAGGTCGCCGCGGGTCGGACGGCCCCGATCAAGTGGCAGTTCACAGGACCGGTGACCCTCGGTTTGTCCCTGATGCGCGCGGGCGTTCCCGTGCACTTGGCGTTCGACGTCGCGGTCCGCGCGGTTCGCTCCCATGTGCGCAGCATCCACGAACACGTCGCGGCCGCGCTGCCCGATGCCCCGCAAGTGGTGTTCATCGACGAGCCGATGATCGGCGACATCATGGACGAGTCGTTCCCCATCGCACCCGACACCGCGATCGATCTGATGTCGGGGGCCATGGCCGCGGTCGAACGCGACTGCCTGGTCGGTCTGCACAGCTGCGCCCACGTGGATCTCGCACCCTTGCTCGCGGCCGGTCCGGCGGTGTTGAGCGTGCCCGTGTCCGAGTCGCTCGTCGATGCCGCCTCGGCGTTGGCGGGTTTCCTCGACAAGGGCGGTCTGGTGGCGTGGGGCGTCATCGCCACCGACGGACCGATGATGAACAGCGCCGAGCGCGCGTGGAAGCGACTCGCCGGCGTGTGGTGCGGACTCGTGCAGAACGGATGCGACGCGATGAAGTTGCGTCAGCAGTCTCTGGTCACGCCGGCCTGCGGACTGGCCTTGCACACCGAGGAGAACGCCGCGTCCATCATGGGTCGGGTTGTCGACATCGGTGAACGCGTGCGCACGCAGGCGATTGCCACGCGACTCACCGTCGGTGCCTGAGGTTCGCTCTCGCACCCCTGATCTACAATCTGACCATGGCCGCCGGATCGAAGAAGTCCTCCGATGCCACGGTTCGTCACGCCGAATTGGCGCGCCTGATCGACTACCACCGGCAGCGTTATTACCTCGACGATTCGCCCGAGATCTCCGACGCCGAGTACGACGAGTTCGAACGCGAGTTGCGCGCCCTCGAGAGCGAACATCCCGAACTCGCCACCGAGTCGTCGCCCAGTGCGCGGGTCGGTGGAGCCTCGGCCGAGACGTTCTCGCCGGTCGAGCATCGGGTCCCCATGACCAGTCTCGACAACGCCATGGATCACTCCGAGTTGGTGGCGTGGGGCGAGCGCGTGCTGAAGGGCCTTCCCGATGGCGAGCCCACCTCGTACGTGTGCGAGTTGAAGATCGACGGGTTGGCCATGAGCCTGCGTTACGAGCGCGGCATGTTGGTGCAGGCGGCCACCCGCGGCGACGGTCGGGTGGGTGAGGACGTCACGGCGAACGTGGCCACCATCGCCGTGGTGCCCAAGAATCTCACGGCACCCGCCGGTGTCGTCGTGCCCGAGGTGCTCGAGGTCCGAGGCGAGGTGTATCTGCCCATCGAGGCCTTCGAACGTTTGCGGGCCGCCAAGGAACAGGAGAACGCCGAACGCATCGCGGCGGGCCGCAAGCCCGAACCGGTGCCGGTGAATCCGCGCAACGCCGGTGCCGGAAGCCTGCGGCAAAAAGACGCCGCCGTCACCGCCTCGCGCGGATTGGCGTTCTGGGCGTACCAATTGGGCGAAGTGGTGGGCGGTCCCGAGTTCACCAGCCATCACCAAACGCTCGAGTTCCTGCGGTCCCTCGGTTTCCCCGTGAACCCCAACATCGAGTTGGTGGATTCCGTCGATGCCGTGGCCGCGTATTGCGCGCGCTGGCAGGAGAATCGTCACCAACTGCCGTACGAGATCGACGGTGTGGTGGTGAAGCTCGACGACCTGGCGCAACGCGAGACGCTGGGTTTCACGGCGCGCGCACCTCGTTGGGCCATCGCGTTCAAGTTCCCTCCCGAGGAGCGCACCACTCTGTTGCGCGACATCCAGATCTCGGTCGGTCGCACGGGTCGTGTCACGCCGTTCGCCGTTCTCGAAAAGGTGTTCGTCGGCGGATCCAACGTGGAGATGGCCACGTTGCACAACGAGGACCAGGTGCGTCTGAAGGACGTGCGTCCCGGCGACACCGTGGTGGTGCGCAAGGCCGGTGACGTCATCCCCGAGGTGGTGGGGCCGGTACTGGCGTTGCGCCCCGAAGGTCTCGCACCCTGGAAGTTCCCGTCGGTGTGCCCGTGCCCGTTGAAGGGTGAACTCACCCGTCCCGACGGCGAGGCCAACACACGGTGCATCGAACCGGGCTGCCCCAGCCAGCGGGATCAGCGCATCATCTACTTCGCCTCGCGCGGCGCCATGGACATCGAGGGTCTGGGCGAGAAGACGGTCTTCCAGTTGTCCGATGCCGGCTTGGTCGCCGATCCGGGCGATCTTTACTCGCTCACCGTCGAGCAACTGCTCACCTTGGAGGGCTTCGCTCGCATCAGTGCCGAGAAGCTGCTCGTCGCCATCGACGCATCGAAGTCGCGGCCCCTTCCCAAGATCCTCACCGCACTCGGCGTGAAGCATCTCGGGCCGTCGGCGTCGGAGGCGCTGGCGGTTGCCTTCGGCAACCTCGATGCCATCATGAACGCGTCGCAGGCCGACCTGGCCAGTGTGGAGGGGGTCGGTGAGGTCATCGCGGCATCCATCACCGGTTGGTTCGCCGTGCCCGACAATCGCGCCTTCGTCGAGAAGATGCGTGCCAGTGGTGTCGAGTTCGGCAACGTGGAGGTCTCGCGTCTGCCGCAGAATCTGGTGGGGCGCAACATCGTCGTCACCGGATCGTTGGAGGGCTTCGACCGTGACGGGGCGGAACGTGCCATCAAGGATCGCGGTGGCAAGAGTCCCGGTTCGGTGTCCAAGAAGACCGACGCTCTGGTGGTGGGCGCCGAACCCGGTGCGAGCAAACTCACCAAGGCGCAGGAACTCGGCATTCCCGTTCTGGACGAGGCGCAGTTCGTGACACTGTTGGAAACCGGCGAGATCCCCGGCTGAGGGTCAGAGCACCTCGAACGACCACGAGAAGCTGCGCGCGGTGTTGCGGCCCTCCTCGATCTTCCAGAAGAGCACGGTCACCCGGTGGACACCGACGTCGTACTTCTCGACGGCGGCCCCCTCGGTGGGTTCGAAACGAATCAGCGAGTTGCCCTGGTCGTAAATGGCGGTCTTGGGTAGTTCGATCTGCTGGCCGGGC
>WLEG01000077.1 GCA_009704425.1 Actinomycetota bacterium
CGCGCGCCTGTCTCTCGGCGCCAAGTTCGGCATGGACATGAAACTCGGCGTGAAGTACAAGATCACGAACGAAGTGGTGGAGTTCGACGAACCGCGTCGTATCGCGTGGCGTCACTTCGGAGGTCACGTGTGGCGCTACATCCTCGAACCCGTCGAGGGAGGCACGATGGTGACCGAACAGTTCGACTGGAACACCGCCAGGTCCCCTCTGATGATGCGCGTCATGAGCTATCCGGCCAAGAACCGTGTCTCGATCGAGAAGACCCTGAAGCGTCTCGCCGAGCGATTCGAATCGTGAGCGGCGATCGACCCGACATCGACGACGTCATCCGCGCGCGTCGCACCAACATGTTCGTCGACCGCGAACGAACGTTGGACGACGTCGTGATCCACGAGCTGTGCGAGCTCGCCACGTGGGCTCCCAACCACAAGCGCACCTGGCCCTGGCGTTTCGCCTCGGTCACCGGCGCCGGTCGCTCGCGTCTCGGACGGGTGGTGTCGAACGCGATGGCCGCCCACGGCGACGACCCCAACAAGGTCGCCAAGGCCCTCACCAAGTACGAACGCACCCCGAACATCCTGATCGTCGGTTCGATCGTCGGAGACACCGACGATCGCACCGCCGAGAATCGCGACGCGGTCGCGGCGGCCTGCCAGAACCTGATGCTGGCCGCCACCGCACGCGGAATCGCCACCTATTGGGGATCCTGTCCCCGAGGTTCCCACGACGCCGTGGCCGGGTTCGCCGGCTTCGATCCCGGCACCCACATCGTGGGCATCTTCTACATGGGACACGAAGCCGAGACGATGGAGACACCGGCTCGGCCCGCGCCACTCATCGCGCGAATCTCGGACTGATCAGGGCTGGTAGATCCCGAACACGCCCCGTAGCGCGTCGCTGATCTCGCCGAGAGTGGCGTCGGCCCGCAGGGCTTCCTTCATCGGGTACAGCAGGTTGTCGCTGGTGTTGGCGGCCGCCACCACCGCGTCGAGGGCCGCCTTCACCTTGGCCTGATCGCGCGCGGCCTTGTACTCGCCGAGTCGCTTCTTCTGGCCGCGCTCCAGGGCCGGATCGATCGGGAACACCTCGGGCTCGGGGTCGTCGTCCACTCCGAACTTGTTCACACCGACGATGACCCGCTGATCGTCGTCGATGGACTTGGCGTACTCGTAGGCCGCCTGTTCGATCTCGTCCATCTGGTAACCGGCTTCGATGGCCGCCACGGCTCCACCCATCTCGTCGATGCGGGCGATGTACTCCAACGCCAGTCGCTCGATCTCGTCGGTGAGCGTCTCGACCAGGTAACTACCGGCCAACGGATCGGGAGTGTCGGCGATTCCGCTCTCGTACCCGATGATCTGTTGCGTTCGCAGGGCGATACGCGCGGCGCGCTCGGTGGGAAGGCTGAGGGCCTCGTCGAATCCGTTGGTGTGCAGACTCTGCGTTCCACCCATGACCGCGGCCATGCTCTGCAACGCCACGCGAACGATGTTGTTCTCGGGCTGCTGGGCGGTGAGCGTGCTGCCGCCGGTCTGGGTGTGGAAGCGCAGCAATTTGCTGGATTCCTTCTTCGCCTTGAAGCGATCGTTCATGAGGCGGTACCAGATGCGTCGCGAGGCGCGGAACTTGGCGACCTCCTCGAAGAAGTTGTTGTGCGCGTTCCAGAAGAACGACAGGCGCGGAGCGAAGTCGTCGACGTCGAGTCCCGCCGCGATGGCGGCCTCCACGTACGCGATGCCGTTGGCGATGGTGAACGCGATCTCCTGCACCGCCGTGGAACCGGCCTCGCGAATGTGGTAGCCGGAAATGGAAATGGTGTTCCACTTGGGAACGTGCTTGGCGCAGTACTCGAAGATGTCGGTGATGATGCGCATGCTCGGCCGCGGCGGGTACACGTAGGTGCCACGGGCGATGTACTCCTTCAGCAGGTCGTTCTGAATGGTGCCGCTGATGGCCGTGGACGAGACACCCTGTTCCTCGGCGACCAACTCGTACATGAGCAACAGGATCGCGCCGGTGGAGTTGATCGTCATCGACGTGGTGACCTTGTCGAGCGGCAGGTCCTTCAGCAACAGACGCATGTCGGCCATGGAGTCGATGGCCACGCCCACCTTGCCCACCTCGCCCTCGGCGCGCGGGTGGTCGGAGTCGTAGCCCATTTGTGTGGGCAGGTCGAACGCACAGGACAAACCGGTCTGTCCGGCGCCGAGCAGGAACTTGAAGCGCTCGTTGGTGGATTCCGCGGTGCCGAATCCGGCGTACTGGCGCATCGTCCACAACTTGCCGCGATACATGGTGGGATACACGCCCCGCGTGTACGGGGGCTTGCCGGGTTCTCCGAGTTGCGAGGCGGCATCGAAGCCGGCCAGGTCGGCCTCGGTGTACAGGGGCTTGATTTCGATACCGGAGTCGGTGCGGATGTCGTCGCTCATCACCCCCGACTGTACGGGGCTGACCCACCGAACTCCTATCCCGAGGAGCGGAACCGAACTCGGCGTCAGCGGGCGGCGACCAGGGCGATCTCCATTCGCCACTCGGGTCGGGCCAACGCCGGAACCGTCACCAACGTGCTGGCCGCTCGATGACCTCCGAGCGCGGCGTCCCGTGCGGCCATCACCGGCCCCAACGGTTCGCCGACGACCACGTACGTGGTGACCGAGACCACGTCGTTCACCGTCATGCCCGCCTCGTCGAGAATGGCGCGCAGGTTGCTCCAGACCGTGGCCGCTTGCTCGGCCAGATCCGCGGGCACCGAACCATCGGCCGCGATGGGAACGACGCCCGAGGTGTGCAACAGACGCGACGGACCCTCGCTCAGGATCGCGTGGGCGTAATTGGCCGCGGTCGGCGCGATGCCCGGCGGAGCGATCTCGGAGTTCATGACGTCGATTGTGACACCTCCGGGACCTGCGCCCCGATCGGTGGGACTTTGGACCCTGAGACCACGGTCCGCTTCGGACCTAGGTTCGCCTCGTGACCCTCGACAAGCGCCCCACCCGAATCTCCCACCGAACACTCTCGGGCATCGCCGTCATCGCATGCCTCGCCGTCGGCCTCGTCGCGTGCGGTGAGGACTCCTCGGATCAGCCGACCACGACGACCGCCACGTCGGGCGAGCCGACCACGACGACCACCACCACTCTGCCCCCGTACGAATCACCGTTGGGTGACGTGATCGGAGAGGCCCTCGTGGCGGGCCGGTTCACCACCCTCGCGGGCTTGTTGGTCGAGGCCGACCTGGTGCAGGCCCTTCGCGCCGACGGACCTTTCACGGTCTTCGCCCCCACCGACGACGCCTTCGCCACGGTTCCCGCCGACACCCTCGACGCCGTGTTCGCCGATCGCGACCTTCTGACCGCGGTGCTCACGTACCACGTGATCGCCGGCGAGGCCATCACGATGGCCGACCTGATGGCTATGGACGAGGGGGCGAAACTCACCACGTTGCAAGGCGCCACGCTCACGGTCACCCACGAGGGCGACATCGTGCTGATCGACGGCAACGCCATCGTGGTCGGCGATGTTCCGGCCACCAACGGCACGATCCACGTGATCGGCGGCGTGCTCGTCCCGGCCTGAGTGGCCCCGTGAACGGTCCCGACGGATGACGGGTCTAGTCTTCGTTCCGTGACCACCAACGCCGAATCAGCCCTCGCCGCCGCCGCTCAGGGTGGCAACGCCAACCTGCTCGCGATGCCGTCGTTCAACACCGTCGAGGAGGAACGCGCCTATCGCAAGTCCCGTCTCGCCGGCGCGTTGCGCATCTTCGGGCGCCTCGGATTCGGCGAGGGGGTGGCCGGCCACATCACGGTGCGCGATCCCGAGAAGCCCGATCACTTCTGGGTGAATCCCTTCGGCCTCAGCTTCCGCCACATGCGCGTGAGCGACCTGTTGCTCGTCAACCACCTGGGCGAGGTGGTGGTGGGCGAACTGCCCGTCAATCGCGCGGCGTTCGTCATCCACTCCGCCATCCACGCCGCCCGTCCCGACGTGATCGCCGCGGCGCACGCGCACTCGGTGCACGGCAAGGCCTTCAGTTCGCTCGGCATCCCGCTCGATCCCATCACCCAGGACGCCTGCATCTTCTACGAGGATCACGTGGTGATCTCCGAGCAGGGCGGCGCCGTGGTGTTCGACGTCGACGCCGGCAAGGAGTTGGCATCCATGTTCCCGCGCGGCAAGGCGGCCATCCACCAGAACCACGGCTTGTTCACCGTGGGGAGCACCGTCGAGGAGGCCGCCTATTGGTTCCTCTCGATGGACCGTTCGTGCCAGGCGCAACTGCTCGCCATGGCCGCCGGCACCCCCAAGCACATCAAGCACGAGTACGCCGCGTACACCCGCGACCAGACGGGGCACTCGCTCGCGGGATGGTTCCAGTTCCAGCCGTTGTGGCAGGAGATCTGCCGCACCGATCCCGAACTGTTCGACTGAGCTCCGTCGATCACTCCCCCGCCCCCGGGTCGCCCGTCGGGAGGTTCATGGCCACGGCGTCGCCGGAGGCTCTCTTCGTCCTGAGCGCGACGGCGCAGTACATCGGCGCCGTCATCGCCATCGATCTCTTCGACCGGGTCGATCCGGCCACCGTGGCGTGGTTGCGCGTGTTCGGCGCCGCCGTCGCGCTGCTGTTGGTCTCGGGTCGCCATCTGTTCCGGCCGTGGACCCGCGCCGACTTCGTGGCCATGACGGTGTTCGGTGTGGCCACCGCGTTGATGAACACGTTCTTCTATCTCGCCATCGATCGCTTGCCCTTGGGGAAGGGCGTGGCCATCGAATTCATCGGCCCGATCGCGGTGGCCGCCGTGCGCACGCGCTCACGACGCAACGCCTTCGCGCTGATCCTGGCCGCCATCGGAGTGGCGGTGTTGTCCGGGGTCGAACTCGACGGCGAACCGCTGGGACTGTTGTTCATCTTCCTCGCGTCGGCCATGTGGGCCACCTACATCGTGGTCGGATCGAAGGTGGCCCAACAGAATCGCGGTGTGTCCGGATTGGGCTTCGGACTGTTGATCGGCGCGGTGGTCGTCACCCCGATCGGCGCACCGTCCAGTGGGCCCGTGTGGTCGTCACCGCACCTGATCTTCTTGTGCATGTTCGTCGGCGTGATGTCGAACGCCATCGGTTACGGCATCGATCAAGCGGTTCTGCGACGCATTCCCATTCGCAGATTCAGCGTGCTGTTGGCGCTGTTGCCCGTGACCGCGACCGTGGTGGCGTTCGTCGCCCTCGATCAGCGACCGAGCCTCATCGACCTCGCGGGAATGTCGCTGGTGTTGGCGGGAGTGATCGTTCAGGAGCGCGAGAAGCTCGACACCTGAACGTGGGTCACTGAGAGAGCCGTATCAGTGAGAGAGCCGTGTCAGTGAGAGAGCCATGGCGCGCAGAGACCGTCGAGGTCGCGCACCTGGATCTTGTCGCGGTTCGCCCACGTCACCGGGTTCGTGGGGTCGGCCTGCAGCTTGAACGTGCGGAAGCTCATCTCGGTGGTGTCCACCGCCAGGATGCGTCCGATCAAGCCCTCACCCAGGTCGAGCAGGATCTTGATGGCTTCCAGGGCCTGGATGGAGCCGATGATTCCCGGCAACACACCGAGCACGCCGGCCTCGGCGCACGACGGCGCCAGTTCGGCCGGCGGCGGCTCGGGCACCATGTCGCGATACGTCGGGCCCTGCTTGGGGTGGAACACCGACACCATTCCCTCGAAGCGGAAGATGGAACCGTGTACCACGGGAATGCCCAACTTCACGCTGGCGTCGTTCAGCAGGTAACGCGACGGGAAGTTGTCGGCGCCGTCGACGATCACGTCGTAGCCGGCGATGATGTCCATGATGTTCTCGGCCGACAGGCGCGTGTCGTAGGTGACCACGTCGACATCGGGGTTCAACAGCGTCAACGTCTTCTTCGCCGAGTCCACCTTGCGGTCACCGATGCGATCCATGTTGTGCAGGATCTGACGCTGCAGATTGCTGGCGTCCACCTCGTCCATGTCGACGATGCCCAACGTGCCCACGCCCGCCGCCGCCAGATACAACGCCGCCGGGGAGCCAAGCCCGCCCGCTCCGAGCAACAGCACCTTGCTGTCCAACAACTTGGCCTGACCCTCGACACCCACCTCGGGCAACAGAAGGTGGCGCTTGTAACGATTGGATTGCTCGGCGGTCAGTGCGGCCGGCGCCTTCCAGAGACGGCCCTCGTCCTTCCACTTTCCGTAACCACCGGCCATCGACAACACCTTTGCGTACCCCAGCTCTCCCAGGGTCTTGGCCGCGAACGCGCTACGCACACCACCGGCGCAATACACGATCACCGTGGAGTCCTTGTCGAGAATGCGTCCTTCCACCTGGGCCTCGAGATGTCCCCGCGGAATGTGCAACGCGCCCACGAGGGCACCCTCGGCGTGTTCGTCGGGCTCGCGCACGTCGAGCACGGTCACGCCGCCGGCATCGATGAGCGTCTGGGCGGCCGCGGTGTCGATCTCGGTGATCTCGGACTTGGCCGCGGCTAGGAGGTCTCGGAACGTCGCCATGCCGAAAGCCTACCGGTTTGGTCGGGAATTCCCCCCCCATCGGGTGACGGGGCCGGGCGAGGTGGCGGGGCGACTCAGGTGGCGCGAAAGACCAGTTCGGGTAGCAACTCGCTGATGTCGCCACGAAGACTGGCGCTGGCGTACTGGTCCCGCTCGGTGGGCTGGCCGTTGATGATCACGGTGCGGGCCCCGGCCGCGCGGGCGCGGGTGATGGTGTTGGCCGCGGGCGTCACGCCGAGCGAGGTTCCGATGGCCAGGAAGACGTCGCACGCCTCCGAGGCCACCATGGCCGCGCCGATGGTCCCCTCGTCGAGGGGCTCACCGAACAGCACGACGTCGCGCTTCATCACTCCCCCGCACAACAGGCAACGCGGATCGTGGTCGCCGGCGGCGACACGATCCACCGTCTCCTCCACGGGCCGACGATCGCCACAACCGAAGCAACGCGAGAATCGCCACGTTCCGTGGAGTTCATGCACCAACTCCGGCGAATTGCCCGCGGCGATGTGCAACCCGTCGACGTTCTGCGTCGCCAGTCCGAGCAACTTGCCCCGACGTTCGAGTTCCACCAACGCCAGATGGCCCACGTTGGGTGTGATGCGTCCCATGCGTCGGTCCAACGCGGCGCGCCATCCCGCGCGACGGGCTTCCTCGTCCTCGAGGTAGTGACGAACGTGCGAGGCCCGCTCCGCGCCGGGGTTCAGCGTCCACAATCCGTTCGGACCACGGAAGTCCGGCACACCCGAACCGGTGGAGATGCCCGCTCCGGTGAGCACGGTGATCCGCTCGGCCTCGGCGACCCATCCGACGATCTCGTCGAACAGCGGATCGTCGATCGAGGTGGCGGTGGGATGCGACGTCACGCGCTCAGTCTCCCACCGATCACCATGGGCCCGCCACCCCCGCCCACCCCGTGACGCCCGAAACAACCGGAGGTCCCGTGTCCGAACGACCATCACCATCAGCCGATCGACTCGTCATCGTGCGTTGGCGCGATCCCCTGATCGAACGACTCGGCCACGACGCACTGGGTGATTACGTCGAACTGTTCTGGCTCGGAGTCCTCGGACCCACTGCCACCTGGCTGTTGCGCCGACTGGCGGTGGCGGCGGTGGCGCACCCCGACGGACACCAGGTGAACCTCCCCGCCATGGCGTCGGCACTGGGGCTCGGCTGGGACTCGAATCGTGCGAACGCGTTCGGCCGCGCGCTGCAGCGACTGGTGATGTTCGGCATGGCCCGACACGTGGACGGCACCGTGGCCGTGCGAACCGTCGTTCCACCGTTGAGCGTGCGTCACCTCGCCCGACTACCCGAACACCTGCAGCGGGCCC
>WLEG01000078.1 GCA_009704425.1 Actinomycetota bacterium
CTCACACCTGGCGTCATCTGTTGCCCCGTTTGGCCGAGGCCGGTTACCGAGCAGTCGCACCGTTCCTACGGGGGTACGCACCAACCGCCGTCCCCGCCGACGGTCGATTCCAGACCGCGGCCTCGGCCCTCGACGCCATCGGATTGCACGGCGCGCTCGGCGGCGATTCGCGCGCGGTGATCATCGGACACGACTGGGGTTCGATCATCACCAACATCGCGGCCGCGCACCGTCCCGACCTGTGGTCCAAGGTGGTGATGTCGGCGGTGCCGCCGGGCAACGCGGTGGGCATGGCCTTCGTCACGAATCTCACGCAGATCAAGCGCAGTTGGTACATGTTCTTCTTCCAGCATCCCCTGGCCGACATGGTGGTGGGCGCCAACGACCTCGCGTACATCGACATGCTGTGGAACGACTGGTCGCCGGGCTTCGACGCCACGGAGGATCTCGCCTTGTTGAAGCCCAGCCTGCGCGACCCGGCCAATCTGCAAGCCGCACTCGGCTACTACCGAGCCACCATCGGCGCCGGCTACAACGATCCGGCGTTGCAGGATGTGCAGGCGAAGTCGAACGTCATCCCGTCACAACCGCTGCTGTATCTGCACGGTGTCACCGACGGGTGCATGGGACCGGAGGTGGCGCGTTTCGCCGCCGCCGAACTTCCGGCCTCCGCGCGCGCCGAGTTCGTGGACGGTGCCGGGCACTTCCTGCATCTGGAACGTCCCGACCACGTGAACGACATCATCATGAAATTCCTCGGCGAGTGACATGACCGCGAACCACTCCACCGTGCCCGTTCTTCCCGACGGTCTCGTGATCGTGGTGAAACGCGAATGCGAGACGTGTCGCATGGTGGTCCCGGTCATCGCGCAACTCCGCGAATCCGGGACCGTCGTCAACCTGTACGTGCAGGACGATCCCGCCTTCCCCGACGGGATGGACGTCGTCCACGACGCCGATCTCTCGGTGAGTTGGCACCACGACATCGAAACCGTGCCCACGGTGATGCGCGTGTCGAACGGTGTCGAGGTGGAGCGCACGGTGGGTTGGGTGCGCGACGAATGGGAACGCGTCACTGCGGTGTCGGGACTCGGCCCCGATCTGCCGGCGTTTCGACCCGGCTGCGGTTCGCTGAGCGTGGATCCCGACCTCGTGGACAGATTGCGGGTGCGCTTCGGCGGCTCGGTGCTGAGTGCCCGACGCGTGGACGTGGCCGATCTCGAGGACGAGTTCGAGGCCATGTTCGATCGCGGCTGGACCGACGGGCTCCCCGTGGTGCCACCCACCGAGCAACGCGTCATGCGCATGCTGCAGGGCACCACGCGCGCACCCTCGGACGTGGTGGCCGTGGTGCCTCCGGACCTCGTCGAGGTGACCGTCGAGAAGATCGCCATCAACGCCGTGATGGCCGGCTGCAAACCCGAGTACCTCCCGTGGGTGATCGCGGGCGTCGAGGCCGTGTGCAACGACACCTTCAACATCCACGGCGTGTTGGCCACCACCATGCCCGTCGGTCCGGTGATCGTGTGCAACGGTCCGGGCACCCGGGCCATCGGCATGAACAGTGGCATGAACGTGTTCGGCCAGGGCAACCGCGCGAACCTCACCATCGGGCGCGCCATCCAACTCGTCATCCGCAACGTGGGCGGCGGCCGTCCGGGCGAAGTTGACCGGGCCACGCACGGCAACCCCGGCAAGATCTCCTTCTGCTTCGCCGAGGACGAGATCGGTTCGCCGTGGACCTCACTGGCCACCAGCCGGGGCGTCGCCCCCGACACCGACGCGCTCACGGTGTTTCCCGGTGAAGGCCCCCGCTGCGTCGTTGACCAATTGGCCCGCGACCCCGAGAGCCTCACCAACACCTTCGCCGCCTGCTTACGCACGTTGCACAACCCGAAGTCCGTGTTGGCCTTCGACGTGATCGTGGTGATGGGGCCCGAGCACGCTCGCGTGTACGCCGACGCGGGCTGGGACCGCGAGAGGGTGCTGGAAGAGTTGCACGCCCGCTTGCAGATTCCGGGCGACGAACTGGTGCGTGGTGCTCACGGCATCGCCGAGGGCGTTCCGGAGAGACTGCGCGGGGTGACCCTGCCCAAGTTCCGACCCGGCGGCATCCTGTTGGTGCACGCCGGTGGTGGGGCCGGCCTGTTCTCTGCCATCATTGGGGGATGGGCCAACGGCGAGGTTGGCAGTCAACCGGTGACCATGACCGTGACAAGATGACGGGGACGATGAGTTTCGTGAACACGAACAACACGGTTCTGCTCGATCCCACCAACGAGCGTCGCGTCGCCACCATGGAACGTGTGGGCCGTCCCGAGTCGTTGCGGGGACTCACCGTCGGTTTGCTCGACATCTCCAAGGCGCGTGGCGACGTGTTCATCGACCGTCTCGAGGAGCGCCTCAGCGAGATGGGCGCCGATGTTCGTCGATACAAGAAGCCCACCTTCACCAAACCGGCACCGGTGGATCTGCGCCACGAGATCGCCACGCACTGTCAGGTGGTCATCGAGGCCCTCGCCGATTGAGGCAGTTGCACGTCGTGCAGTGTGCACGACATCGTGGACTTGGAGCGACGGGGCATCCCCGGGGTGTTCGTCGCCTCCTCCGAATTCGTCTCGGCCGCCGACGCGCAATCGGCCTCGTTGGGCTTCCCCGACGTGGCGCGGGTGTACACACCCCATCCCATACAGGATCGCACCGACGACGAGATGCGCGCCTACGCCGACGCGGCTCTCGACGAGATCGTCGCCGCCGTCACCCGCGGGTGATCACGTCGAGGCATTCACGGGAGGCGTAGTTCGTCGCCGTCGCGCACGATCAAACCGTCGCGCGTCAGATCGTCGACCAGACGATTCGCCACGTCCGGGGCTCGGTCCATCACCAACGAGACGGCGGCCACCGACACGGGAAGTTCCGACAATGCCTTCATCAGTCGCCCTCGGGCCTGACGGTCGGATCCCTCGAAGCGCGGCTGTGCCACGCTGACGCCGGCCGAGCCCACGCTGGGATCGTCGCCTTCACCGCGCCAGGCGCACGAGGACGCCACGGGGCACTCGTCGCACGCCGGACGGGGACGACACACGGTGGCCCCCAGATCCATGAGCGCCTGGTTCCACAACCACGCCTCGCCGGAGGGGACCCACGCGTCGGCGAGCAGTTGTGCCTCGCGGGCCTTCAGCGTTCGACCGTGATGTCGGGCCAGAACGCGGGCGATGTTGGTGTCCACCACGGCGGCGTCGGCCTCGAACGCGAACGCCAGCACCGCCCGCGCCGTGTACGGCCCCACGCCCGGCAAGCCCAACAAACCCTCCTGCGTCGACGGCACGAGACCGTCATGCGCGCTCACGATCGACTTGGCGGCCTCGTGGAGATTGCGCGCGCGACGCGGGTAACCCAGACCCTGCCACAAGCGCAACACGTCGCCCAGCGGAGCGCGCGCACATTCACGAGGGTGCGGGAACTCGGCCACGAAGGCCTCCCACTTGGGCAGCACACGTTGGACGCCGGTTTGCTGCAGCATCACCTCGCTGACGAGCACCAGCCACGGATCACGGGTGTCACGCCACGGCAACTGCCGCAAACGCGGGGTGATCCAGGAGAAGACGGACTCGTGAAGGCCGGTCACGAATCAGGTCACGAATCAGGTCACGAATCAGGTCACGAATCAGGTCACGAACGTGAACTCAGGCGTCGCCCCACGCGGCGTCGCCGTCGTACGGACGCTGACGCGACGGCGCGAACTCGCGCTTCCACAC
The DNA here is from genome assembly GCA_009704425.1 of Actinomycetota bacterium. GTDB lineage: Bacteria > Actinomycetota > Acidimicrobiia > Acidimicrobiales > Ilumatobacteraceae > Casp-actino8. Next base: position 3,759 of record WLEG01000078.1, read on the forward strand.
CATCACGCGGCGACGGAAGTAGCACACTTCCTTGCCGTCCTGGTTGAAGCCCTTGGTCTCGACGGTGACGATGCCGCGATCGTTCTTGGACTTGCTCTCCTGCACGTCGAGCACCCGCGTCTCGGCATGGATGGTGTCGCCGTGGAACGTGGGGAACTTGTGCTGAAGCGTCTCCACCTCGAGGTTGGCGATGGCGGCGCCGCTGACGTCGGGAACGCTCATACCCAACACCAACGAGTACACCAGATTGCCCACCACCACGTTGCGACCCTGCACGCTGTTGGCGGCGAACCAGTCGTTGGTGTGCAGCGGGTGATGGTTCATGGTGATCATGCAGAAGAGATGATCGTCGTACTCGGTGATGGTCTTGCCGGGCCAGTGACGGTAGACGTCGCCGACGACGAAATCCTCGAGGTGACGACCAAAGGGGCGCTCGTGAACGGTCATGCCCCGAAACTAGCCCTGACTCGACGACCGCCCGTCATCGTCGCGAACCGGGGCATCGTCGTGAACCGGGGCATCGTCGTGGATCGGGGCATCGTCGTGGATCGGGGCATCGTCGTCGAACATGCCGGGATCGACCGCGCCCGTCCACGGAGACAACGACTCGGCTTCCAACTCGTCGCGCTCTCGTCGCTCTCGTTCGCGCCGCTCGGCCAACATCCGATCCGTCTGCGCCTCGTCGCGGGCCGATGCGGTGGGTGCGGTGATCTGGCCGGTTCGTTCCTTGGCCGGATACCGCTCGGAGAAGTCGAGGATGCTCTCGTCCTGCACGCCGGCCGTGGCCACCACGTCGCGCAGTGGCTCCAGTTGCTGACGCGAGATGGCCCATGGCCCCACGCGCAACGACAGGTACATGCCACCGCCGATGAGGATCGGCAACCAGTACTGGGCGATGCGATACGACAGCACGCCCACCACCACCGTGGCGCGGGGCAGACCGAAGCCCACCAGCACCGGCACGTAGGTGGCCTCCACCACTCCCAAACCACCCGGGGTGATGGGAATGGCGGCCAGAACGTTGGCCAACCCGAAGGCCACGATCAGACCGTCGACCGACACCGAGCCGCCGAACGAACGCAGGAACACCCACAGTGCCGCCGCGTCGATCAACCAGTTCGCGGCGGCCCAACCCACCAGTCGTCGCAACATGGCTCGGTCCGCCGACAGTTCCTGCATGCGTCCGCCGATGTGTCGAACCGCCTCACCGGCACGATCCTCGTTCAGGTGCAGACGTCGCGCGATGGCACGCAGGATGCGTTCGGAGCGTTCCTGACCCTCGATCAATCCGACGATGATGGCGACGGCGATGCCCATCAGGATGATCCCGGCGACCGCCGCGGTTCCGTACACCGGGTTCACCCCACGAATGGGAATGGAGATGATGAGTCCCGACCACAAGATGAGGTTCAGCACCACCGCCGACGCCAGACCGGACGTGGCCAACGCGAACCCGGCATCCGGACCGGGAACGCCGGCCACGGTGAGAAGTCGGTAGCCCAACGCCGAACCCGCCGCACTGCCCCCGGGCACCAAGCTGGACAAGGCGCGCGTCGACAGCTGGATACGGAACAGTCGCCAGGTGGGCAGATGATCCGCCACCGGGCCGAGTGCCGCCTTTGTCATGGCCGAGTAGCAGAAGAGCGCCACCATCTCCAGGGCGAGTCCGAGCACCAGCAGACCCGGCTGCACCTCGCTGAGCTGGTTCACCGCGTTGCGCAGACCCGGGATGTTGAGGATCAGGAAATAGACGACGGCCAACGAGGCCAGCACCTTCAGGGTGCGGATGATGGCGGTGCGACGAACGCGACGGCGCAGGGAGCCGGAGTCGTCGGCGACGACGTCACGAGCCCCTCCGAACATGCACCATTCCTAGCAGTTTTGGGGTGGCGGCCCGTGAACACCACCCCCGGGACTGGTCGGTCACATGATCCACACGGGACGGCGAACTAAACGATGACGGCGAACGACTCGACGATGGACGTGAGGTGACGATCGAGTTCGGGCTGCGTGTCCGCCATCCACTTGCCCAGGTGCACCACCACCAGATCGCGGGCCGGATCCACGATGATGCGTTGGCCCTCGTAGCCGAGCGCGGCCATGGTCTCGGGGCGCGCGTTCCAGTTCCACCAATGCCACGAGTAGCCGTGTCCGTTCTCGGGGTCGACGGCGTGCATGTGGTGGGCCGTGTCCACCCACGACGACGGGACGACCTGACGATCCGCCCACCGGCCACCGCGCAGGTACAGATATCCGAATCGGGCGAAGTCGCGCGCGGTGGCGTACACGTACGAGGAACCGATGAAGGTGCCGGCCGTGTCGAATCGCGGTGTGGCCGAGGACATCCCCAACGAAGCGAACAGACGATCCTCGATGAAGGCCCGCATCTGATCCTGACCACCGACCAGCTCACCGAGCAACGAACAGATGATGTTCGTGGTTCCCGAGGAGTACGACCACACCGAACCCGGTGCGTGCTTGGCGGGCCGGGAACGGGCGTAGGCGGCGACGTCGTCGGTGCCTTCTGCGAACAACATGGCGATCACATCCGACGCGACGTTGCCCGACTCGTCGATGACGTAGTCCTCGACGAAGTCCAAGCCGTCACGCATGCGCAACAGGTCGCCCATCGTGATGCTCGCCCGCGGAGAGTTCGACCACTCGGGAACGTTCACGGGAGAGTCGATGTCGATTTGACTCTCGATGCGCCCGTCGTTCACCAAGATGCCCACCAGTGCGTGCGTGATGCTCTTGGCCATGCTCCACGAGATCAGCGTGGTGTTCCGATCGACGGGTCCACCCGGACCGAACAACGTGTCGGGTTGATGTCCGTAGCGCTCGCGCACGATGCGGCCCCGATGAACGACGAGCGCGGCCAGCGAGACTCCCGCCGGATCGCCGCGCACACCGAACAACTCGTCGAGTGCGCCGTCCACGACGTCGATGTCGACCGCCTCGTCCGGATCCGCGACGTCCCAGTCGTCGCCTGGGAACACGTGATCGTTCACAGCGTGCTCCGCTTCGCCGTGACGTCCAGGTCGCGCAACTTGCCGTCGACCACCGGCGCCGGACCGATCGCGATGTCGACGGCACGGGCCACGTCGTCGGTGACGTTCACCAACGGTCGGAACGTCTCTTTCACGAAGCCCGAGTCGATCATGTGATCGATGGCGTTCATCAACGGCGTGAAATAGTCGGCCACGTTCAGGAACACCACCGGTTTGGCGATGAGACCCAACTGATTCCAGGTGAGGATCTCGAACGCTTCGTCGAGGGTGCCGAAACCGCCGGGCAGCACCACGAACCCGTTCGAGAGTTCGTCCATGCGGGCCTTGCGCTCGTGCATCGACGCCACCACGTCCAGATGGTCCAGCCCCACGTGGGCCGTTTCGGCCCGCACCAGGTGCTCGGGGATGACGCCGTGCACCCGGCCCCCATGATCGAGAACCGCGTCGGCCACCAGGCCCATCAGCCCGATCCGTCCGCCCCCGTAGACCAAACCCACGCCACGACCGGCCAACTCCCGACCCAGATCCAACGCGGCGGCCGTGAACCGGGGGTCCACCCCCGAGCTGGAACCGCAATAGACGCAGACCGACACCGGGCCAGACAGCACAGCCCTCGACGATGAACTGTCCGCAGGATTCACCCCACCATCGTCGCACACGGGTGACGATTGACCGTCCCGACAATGCCCGACCCGCCGACCCGACTTCCCGTGGCCATGGGGGTGATCGGTAGCGTTCTCGTCGTGACCGGAACCCAGAGCCCCCAGATCTCCCCCGACCTGCAGACCGCCGCCGAGGTCATCGACCTCGCCTCGCGTTGCATCGGCAAGTCCCTGCGCCATCTCTCCTCCATCGGGGGCGCCGACGTTCACCAGGTTCTGGCCTATGACCTAGCGCACGCCGCCTCGGCCGTGGAAACCGCCCGTTCGTTGCTCGACTACGGCGCCAAGGGTGATCACGAAGGTCTCATCACCTGCGCCTACACCGCCGACATGGCGCACGACCTGATGTCGAAGTTGATCGGTCGCGAATCGCTGTGGGGACTGGAGCCCAATCC
>WLEG01000079.1 GCA_009704425.1 Actinomycetota bacterium
GATGACCGGCGGGTCCGATTCGGAGTTTCCCCGAAGATCCCGGATCAGGTCCGCCAACGCGTCCACTTGACGAACGCGAACCGCGGACTCGTCGAAGCGGTGGTTCAGATGTGTGCAGACGACGGGCCACGCGCCCCACGGCGTGTCCAAGCGTGCGTGCACGGCCTTGCGATAGCCGGCGTCGGAGTCCTTGCCCGGAAGAGTCACCTGCCCGTGGTGTCCGATGGGCCACCGCGAAAGGATCGCGTTCCCCATGGCCGTCTCCTCGCCGGCGTCGCCCGACGAACGACGCGGGAACCACGGACCGTCGGACACGAAACAATGCAGGCCCAGATCGCGCGCGAGGTCGTCGGCGAACGTGCGCACCTCGGTGCCGTTTCGCACGCAGAAGACCTCCTGCAGACACACCACGTCGGGGTTCTCGCGCGTGATCACCCGACGAACGGCCTCACGACGATGTTCGAAGGGCCCGAACTCGTACCAGAGGTTCCACGTCATCACCCGCATCATGCGGGGTTCCTCAACCGGCATTGCTGCGGGAGTCGAAACGTCGTTCGGCGTTCATCGAGACGAACCGTAGATCACCCGACGGCGAGAACGAGCCCTGGATGTCGACGATCATGTGCGTGGCGGCCGACGTGTACAGACAGAACGAGCCATCGGCGTCCACCGGCACCACCGCCAGGTTCGCCGCGGTGCGACCGGGAATCACGTTGGCGTTCGACGCGGTCTCGGTGCTGGGCGACAGCGCCGAGCACTTGTCGGCCTGCACGTAGCCCGATGCCACGCTGTCGGTGAGGGTGATGTTCACCAACACCGCCGATGCTCCGGCCGGCGCCGTCAATCGCAGGATTCCCCCAGCCGGTCGACGCACTCCGCAACCGTCCACGTGGCACTTGCGCGTGTCGACGAGTCGGGTCTGGGGCGTCAACGTGAGCCCCCACTGACCGGCCGGCGAGAACGCGCCCTGCACGTCCACGATCTGGTGCAGCTCACCGGTGGTCGCGGTGCAGAAACCCCGGGTCGCTCCCACGTTGCCCACGGTGACGATGGCCAGATTGGACACGATGTCGTTGGCGCCGAAGTTCAGATTGGACGACGTCTGCCCGCGCGCGGCGAGCGACTCACACGAATCCGCGGTGAGGAAACCACCGGCGATGGCGGTGTCGGTCACCGTCACGTTGGCGAGCAGCGACGTCGAGCCTGCCGGGGCCTGGGGAACCGGGACGCCGTTCAGCGACGAGGTGGAGGCCCGACCTCCGAGACGGCATGCTCCGGCCGCGTCGCAGCGATCGCCCTTGCGGGTGTCGAGCACGCGCGTGGGGGTGACGAGCGTGAATCGGCCCGATGCGGGTCCGGCCACGCGCGAGGGCAGGAAGAAGCCCTGCGCGTCGACGATCACGTGCATGGGGTGCGAGTTGAAGATGCAGAAACGTCCGAGGGAATCCAACGGCACGACGGCCAGGTTGGCCACGGTTCCACCCTTGCTCACGTTGCCGTTCGACCACGCGCGTTCTCCGGAGACGGCGACATCGCATCGTTCGGCGGTGACGAAGGCATCGGTGGACGCTCCGGTGAGGGTGATGTTCACCAACGCCGCGGTGGCTCCGGCCGGGGCCTGCAACACGATCGGGGTGCGCCAGCCGGCCTGAGGACGATCGGCCCACGCGCACGTGCGCACCGTCGTGGTTCCCTCCACCTGGTTGCTGCAATAACGGGTCACCGACGCGCCGTTGAAGCGGGCGATGGCCACCGCGTCGTCGGCCGTTCCGCGGAACTCGAAGTGCATGGGGTCGCGCAGGATGCTCGACCGTTGCGTGGTCGGCGTCGCGCATCCGCCGTTCCAGCCGTAGCCACCCCACAACAGACCCCATTTCTGCGCGGTGTCCACCACCCACTTGGGGATGTCGGTGCGCATCGGCACGGCGCACGCGGTGGTGGCGCCGTTCTCGGCCGACGGTGCGTAGCGAATCTCGGGGTTGGCGCCCACGTTGAAATCGATCGCCAGTCCCCACGAGTGATTCGACAACGACTTGGCGTCGAGGCCCACGCAGTCCTTGCGGGTGTTCGACGTGCAGCGGAAGTTGTAACCGATGACGTCGCGGATCTTGTAGCCCTTGGCCTGCACCTCGGCGAGGAAGCCCTCGAAAAGCACGAGGGCCCCCGCGGGGGCCTGCACTGCTCCGGCTTTGATGGACCCGATTCGTCCGGCGTTCTTCCACAGCGCCTGTTCCCACGCCCGCAGAGCCTCACTACCCGTGTAGGACCACCCGAGCCACTTCCAGCCCGGGTTCGTCGAGCCGTCCGCGTTGAAGGGCATCGGAGGTGTTCCCCAACCGCGCTCGGCCGGCTCGGAGAACTTGGAAACCACGCACGACACCACGTTTCCACTGGCGATCTGGGCGTCGGTGCAGCGCGCGGGCATCGACGGCGTCACCCACGGTGTGGAGTCGGAGGAATCGATGTTCGTGGTTCGCACGGTGGCCGGAGCGGCGCTCGCCTTGGCCGACGCGGGTGCGGTCAACATCGCGAACATCATCACCGCGTACACCACGAGGCCCACGAGGACGACGAAGGGGGCGATGCGGTTGGCGCGGCGGGGACGACGCTCGCTGCCGGTGTGGGGGTTCATGATCGACTGGCTCATCACGGGGACAGGTATCGGACCCCCCTCGACGGGCCTTGAGGAATTGGCGACGAATCACCCTCTCAACTGGGCGAACGCACACTTCGCTCCCCCGGCGACGTTCCTTGTCTCGAGCCACCCGACGTGGCCGGAAGGAGACATCATGAAGCCCACCATCAGCCTCGACCACGCGGTCATCGTCGCCCGGCGCGACGAGACCGTCAACGCCCTCCTGGAGCTGACCGCTCCCCCGGCGCCCACCCTCGAGCGACCGCCGCTCGACATCGCCCTCGTCATCGACCGCTCGGGTTCGATGGAGGGTCGCCCCCTCGACTCGGTGCGCAAGGCCGTTCTCGAACTGCTGCGCGTGGCCGGGGCGAACGACCGTATCGCCGTGGTCACCTTCGACACCTCGGTCGACACGGTGTTGCCCCTCGAGCACCACGACGTCGTCGCGGTCGCCGGTCGTATCCGCGCCATTCACAGCGGCGGTTCCACGAACCTCTCGGCGGGTTGGCTGAAGGGTGTCGAGATCCTCACCGCCGCGAAGCGACCCGACTCGGTGGCACGGGTGGTGGTGCTCACCGACGGGCACGCCAACGCCGGGGTCACCGAGCACGACGCCCTGTGCACGATGGTGCGCGGCGCGACCGATCACGACATCACCACCTCGTTGATCGGTTTCGCCGACGGCCACGACGAGAACCTCATTGCGGCCCTGGCCGACGCCGGTCGTGGCAACGACTACTGGTGCGCCGGACCCGATCAGGCACTGAACGTGTTCACCGCCGAGTTCGCCGGTCTCGCGTCGGTGGTGGCGCAGAATCTCTCCGTGGAGGTTCGCCCCACCGTGGCCACCGCCGCCTTCGAGTGTCTCAACGAGTTCGACACCACACCGGTGCCCGGTAACGAGGCCGCCCGGGTGATCAACATCGGCGACGCGTACGGCGACGAGGTTCGCCGACTGGCGTTGCGCTTCGCGTTGCGACCGGTGAGCACCACCGATGAGGTGTTGATCGCCGAGTTGGTGGTGCGCTGGGCGTCGACCGTGGGCTCCGTCGCGTTGCACGAACTGGTCATCCCGGTCAGCGTGAACAGCGTGAGCGAGGGCACCGCACGTCCCGACCCGGACCCGCGGGTGGTGGAGCACGTCGTGCGGTTGGAAGCCGCCGACGACCGTCGTCGGGCCATCGACGCCGCGCGACATCGTCGCTTCGACGAGGCCCGTCGTCTGGCCCACCGCGCCGCCGACAAACTCATCGGAGTCGGCGCCGACCCGGACGAGGTGCGCGAGCTGATGCGGTTCGCCGCCGACATCGAGCACGCCGACGAGATGACCATCAAGGGCATGCGCTCGGCCAGTCGTCAGACCAACAAGGGGCGTCGTTCACGCTTCGACCCGCACAACCCGTACTGATCCGACGGGACCCATCGGTTACCGTTTCCCTCGGGCGCGACACACGATCGCGCCCGAGGGGGACGTCATGGGAGATCGATTCGAGGACGGGTTCGCCGGCCGTGTCGCCGTGGTCACCGGCGGTGGCACCGGCATGGGTCGCGAGATGGTTCGCCAACTCACCGCCGACGGCTGCGACGTGGCCACCTGCGACGTGATCGGGGAGAACCTCGACGAGACGGTGGCCATCTGCGCCGCCGACGGGAACTCCGGTGAGATCCTTCCGTTCATCGCGGACGTGTCGGTCGAGTCCCAGGTGCTGGCGTTCCGCGACCGCGTGGCCGCGTGGCGGCCGCACGTGAACCTGTTGTTCAACAACGCCGGCATCGGTGGCGGCGGCAGCATCGTGCTCGACGGTCGAGAGGAATGGGAGAAGACCTTCGGCGTGTGTTGGTACGGCGTGTACTTCAACACCCGGGCGTTTCTGCAACTACTTCTCGACGCACCCGTGGGCCACGTGGTGAACACCAGCTCGGTGAACGGGTTCTGGGCCTCGCTCGGACCGGGCATCCCGCACACCGCTTACAGCGCGGCGAAGTTCGCCGTGAAGGGTTTCACCGAGGCCCTCATCACCGACTTCCGCATCAACGCACCACATCTGCGGGCGTCGGTGGTGATGCCCGGACACATCGGAACCTCCATCGCCATCAACTCGCGCAAACTTCTGGGCGCCGACCCCAAGGAGATGACCGCCGAGCAGGTGGCCCAGGTGCGCGAACGTTTGTCGCGAGCGGGCTTGGACGTGAGTGGCGCCAGCGACGAGGACCTTCGCGTGGGCATCCAGGCCCAAGGTGAAGCGTTCCGCGATCAGGCGCCCACGTCGGCGGCTCGGGCCACCACCATCATCCTCGACGCCGTGAAGCGCGGCGACTGGCGCATCCTGGTGGGCGACGACGCCGTGATCCTGGACGAGATGGTGCGCGAGAATCCCACCGACGCCTACCTGCCCGATTTCATGACCCGCGTGCACGCCCGCGGGGCTCTGAGGTTCACCGACAACTGACACCCGCCGTGTGGGTCGCTGGGACCGAGGTCCCTACTCGGTTCGGATCGTCGATTCCTAGACTCAGGCCATGTCCTGGGATTCGGAACAAGTCGTCGGTGTGTTGAAAGAGGTCAAGGCGCACGAGCGTCGCGTGGCGTTGACGCCCGATGGTGCACGGGCGTTGGTGGATGACGGACGCTCCGTCGTGGTGGAAGCCAGCGCGGGTGAGGGCGCCGGATTCGCCGACGACGAATACCGTGCGGCGGGCGCCACCATCGTCGACAGCGCCGACGAGGTCGCCGAGCGAAGCGGACTTCTTCTGCACGTGAAGGAACCCCAGCCCTCGGAGTTCGGCCTGTTCCGCGCGCACCACACATTGTTCACCTACCTGCATCTGGCCGCCGCGCCCGAGGTGGCCGCGGCGTTGCAGACCTCCGGCTGTCGGGCCATCGCCTACGAGTCGGTGGAAGTGGATCGCACCTTTCCGCTTCTCGCGCCCATGAGCGCGGTGGCCGGTCGCCTGGCCGCCCAGAGTGCCGCCATGTACCTGGAAGCCCGCAACGGCGGTCGCGGGGTGCTGTTCGGTGGCATTCCGGGCGTTCCCCCGGCGCGGGTTTTGGTGATCGGAGCCGGCGTGTCGGGTCGTCACGCCGCCGACGTGGCCGCGGGGATGGGCGCCGAGGTGATCGTGGCCGACCTCGACGAGGCGCGCGCGGTCGCCGTGGCCGACGAGATCGGCGGCAACTCGCGCGGAATCGCGTCGGGCCCCGGCGTCATCGACGCGTTGGCTCCCACCTGTGACGTGATGATCGGCGCCGTTCTCGTTCCCGGCCGTAGCGCGCCCATCGTCATCACCGAGGCCACGCTCGCCGCGATGCCCCGGGGTTCGGTGATCATCGACATCGCCATCGATCAGGGCGGTTGTGTCGCGGGTGTTCGGTCCACCACGCATCAGGACCCCGTTCGCACCATGGGACACGTGCGGGTGTCGGCCACGCCGAACATGCCGGCCGCGGTGCCGCGCACGTCGACCGCGGCGTTGACCGCGGCCACGTTGCCCTACGTTCGTTCACTGGCGGCCGGTTGGACGTCGGCCGTGGCGCGGCATCCCGAGTTGGCGGGCGCGGTGAACGTGGAGGGTGGACGCGTGGTGCATCCCGACGTGCAGGCCTCTCTGGGACGCTGACCGAACCGAGTCGATCGACGAACCCCGTTCAGTAGCTGGGGCACAACGGCGGATCGTCGTCGCTGTGCTTGACGAAGGCGTGTCCGCAGTCGTCGCAGATGTCGTCGGCGGCCGGAATGCCCGCGCGTCGGCGGCGACGTTCCTCGCGGATGTCCTCCATCTCGGCTCGACGCTCGGCCTTCTTCTTGCCATGCCGATAGGCCAGGTACGCACCAAACAGTCCCATGATCACTCCTTCGGTACCGAGAACGACCGCGACGAGACGAACCGTGCGCTCGGCTTTGCGCACACGACCCCCCGACTGGGAGACTTCGGTCATGAGCACCGCCACCATCGCCGACTCCGCCCGTGCCACCGTCGAGACCGCCCTCGACACGTTCCTGGCCACCAACGATCCCACGAAGATGGACAACATCGCTTTTCGCGGCGCCCGCTTCGACGCCGGACTGGCCTGGGTGCACTTCCCCGTCGGACACGGTGGGCTGGGTCTGCGACCCGAGTTGAATCGCCTCGTCGAGGAGCGTCTGCGCAAGGCCGGCGCCGAAGCGCAGGACCCGTCCACGTTCTTCATGGCGTTGGCCGGCCCCACCATCGTCACCCACGGCAGCGAGGACGTGAAGAAGCGCTTCCTGCGCCCGATGTTCACCGGCGAGGAGAAGTGGTGCCAGCTGTTCAGCGAGCCGGGCGCGGGTTCGGACTTCGCGGGTCTGGGCACTCGCGCCGTGCGCGACGGCGACGAATGGATCGTGAACGGCCAGAAGGTGTGGAACACCCTGGCGCATCTCGGTGACTGGGGCATGCTCGTCACCCGCACCGACCCCGATCAGCCCAAGCACAAGGGCATGACGTATTTCGCCATCGACATGCATTCGGCCGGCGTGGAGGTGCGCCCGTTGCGTCAGATCACCGGCGAGGCCGAGTTCAACGAGGTCTACATGACCGACGCGCGCGTGCCCGACTCGCAGCGCATCGGCGAGATCGGCGAGGGCTGGCGCGTGGCCCTCACGACGCTCATGAACGAGCGCACCGCCATCGGTGGTGGCGGCGGTGGCAACGCCAAGCGTCGCGGCCCCATCGACGAGACCGTGCGCATCTGGAAGGAGCGTCCCGCCGACCAGCGCGACCGCGCGCACCTGGACCAGTTGATGCGCCTGTGGTGCAAGAGCGAAGTGTTGCGCCTCACGAACATGCGTGCCGCCCAGGCGGCCAAGGCCGGCAACCCCGGCCCCGAGGGCTCCATCGCCAAGTTGATGTTGGCCGAGTTCAACAAGAAGGTCACCGAGTTCTCCGTCGAGTTGATGGGCGCCAACGGGATGATCGATTACGACTACACGTTCCGTCGTCCCGACAACCTCAGCGTGGACGGCGCCGAAGGCGGAGTGCGCCACTCGTTCCTGCGTTCGCGGGCCAACTCCATCGAGGGTGGCACCAGCGAGATCATGCGCAACATCCTGGGCGAGCAGGTGCTGGGTCTGCCCGGTGAGCCGCGCGTCGACAAGGACCTCCCCTGGATCAAGGTCCCCCGTAACTGACCCCGGCGTTCTGGGTCGCGAAAGTGC
>WLEG01000008.1 GCA_009704425.1 Actinomycetota bacterium
AACGAGCCCACCACGTCGCGCGGTCGCATCGACTTCGCCGCGGCCCACGCCCGCATCGGCGAACTGATGGCCACCCTCGGGGTGGACTTCGACCTCGACGCCCCGGTGTCCAGCCTGGGTGTGGGGCAACGCCAACGCGTCGAGATCCTCAAGGTGCTCTATCGGGGGGCGCGCATCCTGATCCTCGACGAACCGACCGCCGTTCTTGTGCCGCAAGAGGTCATCGAGCTCTTCGTCACGCTGAAGCGGTTGGTCGCCGAGGGCGCCACGGTGATCTTCATCTCGCACAAACTCGACGAGGTGCTGGCGAACTGCGACGAGATCACCGTGATCCGCCAGGGAACCACCGTCGCCCACACCACCCCGCGGGAAACCGACCGTCGCGGACTGGCCGAGCTGATGGTGGGCAGCGATCTTCCCGATCCGTCGGGCCGCGAGACCTCCGTCGGTGACGCCGTGCTGCTGCAGGTGTCCGGGCTCGACGTCGCCGGAACGGCCGTGGGCGCCAAGTTGGCACTCGACGACGTGTCGTTGCGGGTGCACGCCGGTGAGATCGTCGGCATCGCCGGTGTCGAGGGCAACGGACAGTTCGAGTTGTGCGAAGCCATCCTCGGTTTGACGCCCTCGGTCCGGGGTTCGGTCACCCTCGAGGGTCGTGACATCTCCGGTGCACCGACCCGCGAACGCATCGCGGCCGGGTTGTCCTACATCCCCTTCGATCGACACCGCGAGGGGTTACTGCTCGACGCCCCCTTGTGGGAGAACACCTTCCTGGGCCGCGAGGACAACCCGAAGCTCTCCTCACGCGTGTTCACACGGCGTCGCGCGATCGAGGCCGACAGCCGCACCATCATCGAACGTTTCGGAGTGCGCACCCCGAACGAACACGTTCCGGCCTTCGCACTCTCGGGTGGCAATCAACAGAAACTGGTCGTCGGTCGCGAGATGGCCAGCAATCCCAAGGTGCTCCTGGCCGCCCACCCCACGCGCGGCGTGGACGTCGGTGCCCAGTCCGCGATCTGGGACGAACTCCGTCACGCCCGCGACAACGGCTTGGGCGTCCTGTTGGTCAGCGCCGACCTCGAGGAGCTCATCGGACTGAGCGACACCATCCTCGTGATGTTCGACGGTCGCATCACCGCCGAGCTGGATCCGGCCGACGCCACTCCGGAAATGCTCGGCACGTACATGACCGGCGAGGTTCAGGGGGCCCGTTCGTGAACCGTCAGAAACTGCAACGCATGCTGGTGACGTCGGCCAGCTCCGTCATCGCGATCATCGTGGCCCTGGGCATCTGCGCCGTCATCCTCGTCATCACCGGCAAGGATCCGATCAAGGCCTTCTCCACCCTCTTCGGCGCGGCCGGCGAGACCAAGGTGTTGCAGGGCATGCTCAACCGAGCCACTCCGCTCATGATCTCGGCGGCCGCGGTGGCCATCGGATTCAAGATGAACCTGTTCAACATCGGCGTGGAGGGCCAGATGCGCGTGGCGCTGCTGTCCACCGCCGTGATCGGTGGCGCGGTGAATCTTCCCGCCCCGCTGCACATCGCGTTCTGCTTCGTGGTGGCCATGGCCACCGGAGCGATCTGGGCCGGCATCGCCGGCTGGCTGAAGGTCAAGCGCAACGTGAACGAGGTGATCTCCACGATCATGTTGAACTTCATCGCCCTCAGCGTGGTGGCGTGGTCCTTCGACACCTTCTTCCGCGTCGACAAGGAGGGCGAATCCACCAGCCTGCTCGTGAAGACCAAGGAACTGCCCACCACCGCGTGGTTCCCCGACTTGGTCGATCGTCGACTGAACGGCATGTTCATCGTCGCCATCGTGATCCTCGTGCTCTTCTGGGTTCTGGTGTGGAAGACCAAGTTCGGCTTCCAGTTGCGGGCGTCCGGAGCCAACTCGGGCGCGGCGCGTGCCACCGGCGTGGATCCGAAGCGGATGGTTCTCGTCTCCATGTTGATCTCGGGTGCGATCGCCGGACTGGTGGGAATGCGGGCCCTCATGGGCGACGTTCACGCGTATCAGAACAACCTCGCCGAACAACAGGGCTTCAACGGCATCGCCGTGGCCCTCTTGGGTCGCAATCATCCCGCCGGCATCTTCTTCTCGGCATTGCTGTTCGGATTCCTCGGCGAGGCCTCCGGACGACTGCAGTTGGAGGACATCCCCAAGGAGATCGTCACCATCATGACCGGCATCATCGTGCTGGCGGTGGTGATCATCAACGAAGCGGTCAAGCGATGGGATGACCGTCGCATCCAACGACGCGCCGCGGCGATGGTGGAGGCGGCATCATGAGCCGCGTCTCGTTCCTGTCATCCGTGAGCCCCGCGCGCCGGGCCGTCTTTCTGTCGCTGGGCTTCGTCTTCCTGCTGTCGATGGTGCGGATCCTCACCGACACCGACGACCTCACCAGCTCGGGCACCATCTCGTCCACGCTTCGCGTGGCCACCCCGATCCTGCTGGCCGGTCTGGCCGGCTTGTGGGCCGAACGCGCCGGAATCGTGAACATCGGCATCGAGGGAATGATGATCGTCGGTGCGTGGCTGGGTGGCTTCGGAGCCTGGAAGTGGGGGTCGTGGGCCGGCATCGGTTTGGCGTTGGTCGGTGGAGCACTGGTGGGTCTCATCCATGCGCTGGCCACGGTGCGCTTCAACGTGGACCACGTGGTCTCGGGCATCGCCATCAACATCCTGGCCGGCGGCGCCACCGAGTACCTGTCGATCATCGCCTTCAAGGGCAAGGACGGCGGCGGGGAAAGCCAGTCACCCACCGGAAAGGGTGGCTACGGAACCTTCGACATGCCGTTCCTGAGCGGTGGACACATCGGCGATTGGAAGTCTCCGGACATCCTGGGATGGTTGGAGAAGAAGCACGACGTTCCTCTCATCCCCGATCTGGCGGCTTTCGCCCGCGGGGTGTCGAGCGACGTGTACGTCCCCACGTTGGTGGCCCTGGCCATCGTCCCCCTCACGGCGTGGGTGCTGTGGCGCACCCGGTGGGGTTTGCGTCTGCGCTCGAGTGGCGAGTCACCGCGCGCCGGTGAGAGCCTCGGCGTGCCCGTGGTCCGCCTGCGTTACCAGGCCATGGCCATCAGTGGATCGTTGGCCGCCTTCGGTGGTGCGTATCTGTCGTGCGTCCTCACCAGCACCTACCGGCAGGGGCAAACCGGAGGCCGTGGCTTCATCGGTCTGGCCACCACCATCTTCGGGAACTGGAATCCGGTCGGAGTTCTGCGTGGTGCGATACTTTTCGGCTTCCCCACCGCGCTGAAGTTCCGCGACTCCAAGAACGTTCCCGCGTTGTTGTTGGTGGCCGCGATCGTGCTCGCTCTCATCACCGCGTTGCTCGTGTCACGACGCAAGTCCATGGCCGCCATCGGCGCCGCGTTCGGATCGGCGCTGGCCCTGTTCACCTGGATCACCGTCGACGAGGTGCCCTCGGAGTTCGTGGCCGCCACGCCCTACATCGTGACCATCATCGTGTTGGCCGGTGCCCGGCAGCAGTTGCGCCCTCCCGCGCACGCCGGGCAGTCGTACCGCCCCGGCGAGAATCACTGAGTCGACCGACTCAGCGGAAGTCGCCCAACTCGGCGACGGCGCGCACCTCGATGCCACCGCGCGGACGTTGGGTGAGCGTCACCCGCACACCCGAGGGTTGGGCGGTGGCCATGATCTCGCCGGCGATCTCGGCGGACAGGGCCTCGGCGAAGACCGCCCGATCGCGGAAACTCCAGAGGTACAGCTTCAGGCTCTTGGACTCCACGCACCAGTTCCGAGGTCGGTATTCGATGACGAGGTGCGAGAGATCGGGTTGCCGGGTCACGGGGCACATCGACGCCAGTTCGTCGGTGGTGAAGGTCACCACCGACACGTTGGCGGGGGCGGGGAACACCTCGACGTGTTCGATTGCCTCGCGAACGGTGGCGCCCAGGACGGTGAGGCGCTCGTGGGTCGTGTCGGTCGCGTTCTCGTTCATCGCCCGACAGCGTATGGGTCTTTGGTCATGTCCGCACCCACGTCCCCGGTCGGGGTCGTCCCCCTAGAATCCGGTCATGGGACAGGTCCTCACCGAATCACAGATCGCCGACTACCACCGCGACGGATTCCTGGTGATCCCCGACTTCGCCGATGTCGAGGCGTGTCGATCACTCAAGGCACGCGCCGAGGAGATCCTGCGCGCGTTCGATCCCGAGTCCCACCGCAGCGTGTTCACCACCAACGAGCAGAGCCGCCACGCCGACCGCGAGTTCATCGAGTCGGCCAACGGCATCCACTGCTTCTTCGAGGAGGAGGCCTTCGACGACCAGGGTCGGCTGCGTCAACCCAAGGAGTTGAGCGTCAACAAGATCGGTCACGCCATGCACGATCTCGATCCCGTCTTCGCGGACTTCACGTACACCTCCGAGCTCGCCGGTGTGGCGGCCGACATCGGAATGCCCGATGCACTCGCTCTGCAGAGCATGTACATCTGCAAGCAACCTCGCATCGGAGGCGAGGTCGGCTGTCATCAGGACGCCACGTTCCTGTACACCGATCCCGTGACGGTCACCGGCTTCTGGTTCGCCATCGAGGACGCCACGCTGGAGAACGGGTGCCTGTGGGCGTTGCCCGGCGGTCACCGCACCACCTTGCGCAAGAAGTTCGTGCGCAACGCCGCCAACGACGGTGCCACCTTCGACGTGCTCGATCCGGCCCCGTTGCCGGAGGCTCCCGGCGACCTCGTCCCCCTCGAGGTGGCCGCGGGCACCATGGTGGTGCTCCACGGCCTGTTGCCGCACTGGAGCGACGTGAACCGCAGCGACAAGAGCCGCCACGCGTATTCACTCCACTGCATCTCGTCGTCGGCCGAGTACCCGACGTGGAACTGGCTGCAGCGCTCACCCGAACTGCCCCTGCGGCGCCTGAGCGACATGGTGGGTGCCAAGTGAGCGAGGTTCTGAAGCGCGCACCCAAGGTTCTGCTACATGATCACCTCGACGGTGGCCTGCGCCCCGAGACCGTGGTCGAGTTGGCCGCCGAGTACGGCTATCGCGGCCTGCCCACCACCGACGTGGCCGACCTCTCCAAGTGGTTCCACCGCGGCGCCAAGCGCAACGATCTCGTGCTGTACCTGGAGACCTTCGCCCACACCGTGGGTGTGATGCAGGACAAGGACGCCATCGAGCGCGTGTCGTACGAGTGCGCCCGCGATCTGGCCGCCGACGGCGTGGTGTACGCCGAGGTGCGCATGGCTCCCGAACTGTGCACGGAGAAGGGCCTCACCCTCGACGAGGTGATGCAGGCCATCATGGACGGATTCGCCCGCGGTTCGAGCGGCACCGACCTCACCATCTACGCGATCTGCTCGGCGATGCGCACGGCCCGACGAAGCCTGGAAATCGCCGAGTTGGCCGTGCGGTGGCGCGATCGCGGCGTGGTGGGCTTCGACATCGCGGGCGCCGAGGCCGGCCATCCCCCCACGCGTCACCTCGAGGCCTTCAACCACGTGCAGCGCGAGAACTTCCACTCCACCATCCACGCCGGCGAGGCCTTCGGCCTGCCGAGCATCTGGGAGGCGGTCCAGTTGTGCGGTGCCGAGCGCCTCGGGCACGGCGTGCGCATCGTGGACGACATCACCGGTCCCGAGGGGGCCGAGGAGCTCGGACGCCTGGCGGCGTTCGTGCGTGACCGGCGCATCCCCCTCGAGTTGTGCCCCACGAGCAACGTGAACACCGGCGTGTGCGCCTCCATCGCCGAGCACCCCATCGGCATGCTGCGACGCCTGCGCTTCCGCGTCACCGTGAACACCGACAATCGCCTCATGAGCGACACCGGCATGACCAAGGAGTTCACGCAACTGGCCGACGCCTTCGGATGGGGGCTGGACGACTTCGAGTGGATGACCTTGAACGCCATGAAGAGCGCCTTCGCCCCCTTCCCCGAACGGCTCCGGATCATCAACGGCATGATCAAGCCGCGATACGCCCTGCTTCGGGCCGAGCTCGCCATGGGGACCCAGACCCGCTGATCGGCAAGAATGGGGCCATGCCCGTCGAAGTCACCGTCGTCTCCCATCCGCTCATCGCCGATTCGTTGACCCGCATTCGCGATGTCGACACCCCCAACGCCTTGTTCCGTCAGGAGCTGGAGCGCGTGGGAACCCTGTTGTTGGCCGAGGCCACCCGTGATCTGCCCACGCACGACGTGACGGTGCAGACGCCCCTGACCACCACGACCGGCCGCGCGTTGTCGAGTCAGCCGGTGGTCGTGCCCGTGCTTCGCGCCGGTCTCGGTTTCGTGCACGCGGCCCAGGAACTGATGCCCAACGCCGATGTCGGTTTCGTCGGCATCAGCCGCGACGAGAAGACCTTCGAGCCCAAGCCCTACGTCAACAAGCTCCCCGAAACGTTGGCCGGCCGAACCTGCATCGTGCTGGACCCCATGCTGGCCACCGGAGGATCCCTCGCGCACGCGTGCGAGCTGTTGATGGAACGCAATCCCACCGGACCCATCACCGTCATCTGCGTACTGGCCGCGCCCGAGGGCATCGAGTACCTGCGCGGCACCGGACTGAATCTGCGCATCTTCACGGCGTCCATCGACGAGCGACTGAACGAGAACGCCTTCATCGTGCCCGGATTGGGTGACGCCGGAGATCGTCAGTTCGGCGCACCGCACTGAGGCCGCGGGCCTCGCACGATCATTCGATCGACACCAAGATCGGTGTCGACGTGTCCCACTCCTGCGAACCGACCTCGACCAGTACGTCGTAGTCTCCCGGGCTCAGTTCGTCCGGAAGCGGCATCGAGAGTCGAAAGGGGGCATAGAACGTGCGCTGGAGAATGCGATACGGCCCGCCACCGGCGACCACAGGTGCCGGGCAACCTTCCACCATCGCGCCGACCAACTGAAGTTGTCGAAAGACGTCCGTCAGCAGGGTGCGAACTCCGCTCTGGTCGATCAGATACACGCGGAACTGCTCACTGGCTCCGGGTTGGGTCGGAACTTCCCGATAGAGATCGAGATTGGCCTGGCAGGAGCGAAAGGCCTCGCTCTGGTCCCCGTCGGCACCGACGACTCCGAACGGATTGATCGCCGACTTGTCGAAAGACAGTTCGAACTCCACGTTTCCACCCGGCGACCCGTCACTCGAGGTCGGCACGACGTTCAATCGAGCCGAACCATCGACGGATACGTAATCGGTGCCGGGCTGTCGTCCCGCCGGCAAGGTGATCGTGGGCGCCGGCGACGTGGGGGTCGACGGGATCGGCTCGACGTACGCGGTCGACGCCGGCGCGGCGGCGGTCGTCGCGGGTCCGGTCGCCCCTCCCGCGAACACGACCACGGCCGACACCACGGCGAGGATGGCGCACAGAGCCAACGCGACTCGTCGTGCCGTGGAGGGTCCACGGCGCAAACGGGCACGCAGGTCATCGGGCCGAACGGCGAACGCGTTCGGCAACGTCTCCGAGAGGTTTCGGCGACGCACCGGACGGTCCGCCAACACCAGTCCGTCGCCTCGGGCCACCGAGAACCACATACCCCACAGCGCGAACCACCACGCGAAACGCACGTGAACGGCGATGCGTCCGACATCGGAGCGCGCCTCGACGAATCGTGAGATCGACCGCACCGTGTCCCCGGCGGTCGCCGGTACGAACGACCGCTCCGACTCCACCTCGACGAGCGTCTCACTGTCGACATCGGAACGAGACGACAGAAGGTCCGCGATCGGTTCCACCCGAAGATAACGACGCAACACCTCCGTGTGTGACCTCGGATCACCGTCGACGTCGAAGGCGAAGCCCACCACGAAACCCTCGACGCCGATGAGCAGGCGCACTCCCCCGTCCTCCACGACGTCCACGACGTCTGCCGACACCGGGAACGCCTCCCAACGGTCGGCCACGGCCGAATACACGACGCGCATCTCAGTCACGGCGCACCTCCATGTCGTCGAGAACGCGAGCGAGCAGGTCGCGCACGCAGTGCTTGCATCGCGAGCGGCGCTTGCGAAGGCGTGCCGACTCTCCCGTTTCACCGAAGGATTCGATGGCTCGGTCGACGAGACGCTCGAGACGCTCGCGCCCGTCGACGGGTCCGTCGGGGCCGCCCGCCTTCGTCTCCAAGGCGAACGTCTGCACGACCGTGATCGCGATCGATCGGATCGTGTCGACCGAGCAACCACCGCAGTTGTTGCCACGGGTCTCGGTCACGGGGATCCGACGCAGCAGTTCCTCGAAGAACGACATCGCCATCGCACCGCGCTCGGGGTCCAGTCGGTCGTCGGCGAGGTGCGTTTCGACCCGGTCCAATGCCACGACCTCGGTGCGCGCCATCGACCTCAGGCGATCGAGCCCGATGTTGGAGACGACCCGACTGCCGTACCGGGCCGCCTCGACGGGCCCGTGCAGATCGACCAAGGCAGTGGTGCGAGCCGCGAAACTGGTGGTGACCCGCAGCCACGCTTGTTGCACCAGATCGGAACCGTCGCAGTCGAGCCGAAGTCGTCCGGCCACGGCGTTCGCCGTGCGCAACGCCTCCGGAGACTCCAGCCACGACCGCACGAGCGCGGCTTGCCGCTGGATCCGCTCGACCTCGTCCACGATTCGGACTGTACTTCAGGTCACACGGCCGTCACCCGAACGTTGACTCGGCATGAACACGGCATCAACGCACTCGTCATCCCGCCTCGCTCGCGCTCTGATCGTCGTCGTGACGATGATCGGAATCGGCGCGCTGTCGGCCGCACCGGTACGGGCATGGGTGCCCGTCGAGCCCACGCCCGGCCAGCCACAGGCGATCATCGGACCCTGCACGTCCGCCACACAGTTGGACTGCATCGAGTCCATCGGGGCCTTGCTCAATGGCAGTTGGGTCGAGGGCACGGTCACCGGACGCACCGCGCCACTGGCCAATGGTGGTGTCTGTTGCCACGAATGGCAGATACCCGGACTGGTGAACGAGGACGGGTTCGACAAGGTGGAAACGCAGGCCACGCTCGACTTTCCCGGAACGTCGGGGACACTTCCCCGGCTCCAGTTCGAGATCCACGCGAGTACCCGTGACAACTTCCGAGTCGCTTACGAGAGTGGAAGCACCGCTTGCACCACCAACAAGATCAACGGAGTGTGCGTGCGCTACGGGAACACCCAACGAGACGTCAAGTTCCGCGCCGTGATCCGAACCAGTTGGTTGCAGCCGTCGGTGGTCACACCCAAGGCCGGGGAAACGCGGGTCACCACCGAGCGACTGTCGCTCGATGGTGCGTCCAAGATCACGGTGGAAGGCGTTCCCTACGACATCCTCGGCGTCGACACCGCGACACTCGGCAATGTGAATGCACCCAATGCCCGTGGTGCGTGGAAGGTGAACCGCTTCGCTTTCGTCATCCTCGACACCCGCTATCTCGGACCGGCACCACAATGCGCCGACAAGCCGACGCTCGTCGTGGCGGACAACTCGTGGCGACCCAGCATCCCCGGCTTCGACGCCGCCACCGGTGTGCTCAGCTTGCGCATCGACAACCCGCACTTCGACACCGACGGAACGACCGTGTGGCCGGGTAAGTACCAAGCGCGGATTCCGCTCGAGACCGCCCAGTGCATGTGGGGACCGTCGGTGAACGAGAACACCACCTTCACGTTCGACATCTCCGACCCGGAGGACCCCGACAACGAGGCCACCGCGACGGTCGTCGTACAGGACGGCCACGTGGTGATCACGGCGACGAACTTCCACTACTCCGGTCCGACGCTGTCGGTGCGGGCCAACACGGTCGCGCCTCAACTGCCGGCCACCGGCGGACCGACAACCACGATCTCCCTGATGGCCCTCACCACGCTCATCGTCGGAGTCGCAATGAGGGCGCGTCGGCGACGCATCGCCGCCTGACGCCGCTCACATCGGCGGGCCACCCCATGCGGGCACCCCGCTCGACCCGTCACCGAACAGTTGACCCTTCGCGGCGGCCAGGCCCTCCACGGTCCATTGCTTCCCGCCGGCGGTGACGGAACCGGCGATCTCGGCCGGTCGCATGCGATGCACCTGATCGCCGAGCACGATGAACGTCTGGGCGTTGATGTCGGCCGCCAGATCACTGGCGAGGAACGCCACCATCGGACTGATGTTGGCCGGGTCGTACTTGTCGAAGCCGGTCTCGGGTTTGGCGAACTTGGGGTTCACCTCGGTCATCGGCGTGCGCGCGCGGGGTGCGATGCAGTTGACCGTGACGTTGTAGCGACTCAGCTCACGGGCCAGGATCGAGGTCATCGTGATGATGCCGCCCTTGGCCGATCCGTAGTTGCCCTGGCCGGGTCCACCGAACAGTCCGCTCTCGCTGGTGGTGTTGATGATGCGGCGCGCGGGCAGACCACCCTCGGTGCCCTCCAGTTCCTTGGCCTTGTTGCGCCAGTACAGCGCGGCGAAATGCGCGGGCGCGAAATGTCCCTTCAGGTGCACGCTCACGACGCTGTCGAACTGTGCCTCCTCCATGGAGAAGCTCATGGCGTCGCGGATGAAGCCGGCGTTGTTCACCAGGATGTGCAGATCTCCGAACTCTCGAACCGCGGTGGCCACCAGCGACTCGGCGAACGACCAGTCGGTGACACTGCCCTTGCACGCCACGGCGCGTCCACCGGCGGAGTTGATCGCCGCGGCCACGTCGTCGGCCAGATCCGACAGATCGTTCACCACCACGTGGGCACCCTCGCGCGCCAGAAGTTCGGCGTGACACCGACCCACTCCCTGGCCCGCGCCGGTCACGATCGCCACTTTGCCCGTCAATGCACCCATCTGTCACGACTCCGATTTCGACGTTTCTGATACCGTGTCAGAAACTAGTCGCCGGACGCCGAAACTCGCTGATCCCGAGCCCGAAAGCATGGTGCGACGCGAGTTGGAGGGGGGATGAGTTGTCGATGACCGCGCGTCCCGTCGCCCTGGTGACCGGTGCCAGTCGCGGAATCGGCCGCGCCATCGCCATCGCTCTGGCCGAGTCCGGCCACGACCTGGTGCTCACCGGTCGCACCGTGGTCGAGGGCTCGGCGGTCAACCCCGCCACCGGACACGTCCTGCCCGGGAGCCTGCGTTCCACCGCCGAGGCGGTGGAACGACGTGGCGGACGCGCCCATTGCGTGGCGGCCGACATCTTGGACCTCGACGACGTCGACAGCTCGTTCGAACGCTGTCTGGCGGCGGCGGGACGAGTCGACGTTCTCGTCAACAACGCCGTGTACGTCGGTCCGGGCAACGACACGCTCCTGGTCGACGGTTCCCCCGACGACGTCGTTCGACGCGTCACCGGAAACCTCACGTCTCCGATCCTTCTCACCCGAGCGTTCCTGCGACACGTTCTCGCCACGGGCCGTGCGGAAGGGGCCGCCATCATCGGTGTCACCAGCGATGCCGGCCAGCGCACTCCGGACTCCCCCGCGGGCCGGGGCGGCTGGTCGCTCGTCTACGCCGCCTCCAAGGCCGGCTTCCACCGCATCGTCGACATGGTCACCGTCGAACACCCCTCCATACGGGCCATCAACGTGAATCCCGGATTCGTGGCCACCGAACGAGTGCTCGACTCCGGTGTCGGTCTGGAATGGGTCGCCCGTCACGGGGTTCCTCCCTCCGTGATCGGGCGGGCGGTGGCGGCGATCCTGGCCGATCCGGACCTCCCCAACGGTGGCTACGTTCACGCCCAGCCCTACTTGCGCCGACACCTCGGTGACCATGAGTATGAAGCGTTACTCGACGCCGCGAAAGCAGGAGATGATGTCCACTGACACGTACGTGATCGGACCGACCAACTACGACATTCTCCTACCCGAGCCCGAGATGGCGCCCGTGCACTACACGTTGATCTCCGTCGACGACCATCTCGTCGAACCCCCGCACATGTTCGACGGACGACTTCCGTCGGCGTTGCAGGACAAGGCGCCGCGTCTCATCGAGAACGAGCGCGGTCACCAGGTGTGGACCTTCGACGGTCAGATCTTCAGTCAGGTCGGCATGAACGCCGTCGCCGGACGCAAACAGGAACTCCGGTCGCTCGAGCCCGCCCGCTTCGAGGACATGCGCCCCGGTTGCTGGAACATCCACGAGCGCATCAAGGACATGGACCTCATCGGCTGTTGGGCCTCGCTCAACTTTCCGTCGCAGGTGACCGGCTTCGCCGGTCGGGTGTTCAGCGCCTGCAGCGATCCCGAGGTCGGATTGGCCACCATGCGCGCGTGGAACGACTGGCTGTACGAGGAGTGGTGGCAGCCGTACCCCGAGCGCATCATCCCCTGCGGCATCACCTGGTTGGCCCCCGGTCCCGATGGGTCGGCCCGTTTGGGTGCCGACGAGATCCGGCGCAACGCCGCGCGCGGCTTCACGTCGGTCACGCTTCCCGAACGACCGCACAACATCGGTTGCCCCAGCCTCTTCAGCGGTTGGTGGGATCCCATCATCGAGGCCTGCGTGGAGACCGACACCGTCATCTCACTTCACGTGGGCTCGTCGGGCATGTACGCCATGCCCAGCGACGCCCCGGCCCTTCAACTGGGTGCCACCCTGTTCGGGCAGTTGTCGCTGACTGCCTGCGCCGAATGGCTCTGGAGTGGCTACGCCTACAAGTACCCCGACCTCAAGATCGCCATGAGCGAGGGAGGCATCGGCTGGGTACCCATGTTGCTCGACCGCCTGGAGAACGTGGTCGATCGCAGTGGTTACGGCGCCGGCTGGGATCTGCGTCCGGCCGAGGTGTTGCGTCGCAACTTCTGGTTCTGCACCATCGACGATCCCTCCACCATCGACCTGCACGACGTCATCGGCGACGACCACATCATGGTCGAGGTCGATTACCCGCACGGCGACAGCACGTGGCCGAACACACAATCGATTCTCCGCGACGCCTGGGGCCACCTGTCCCCCGCGTTGTTGCGCAAGTTGTGTTGCGAGAACGCCGCCGCGCTGTACCGACAGCCACTGCCTCCGCGCATCGTCCCGTGAGCACCATCGCCGATCTGTTGCGCGATCGTCTCGGTGACGATCACCCCGGATACGTCTTCGAGGGCTCTTTCACCTCGTGGGACGAGGTGGTCCGAGAGTCCACCCGACGCGCGTCGTTCCTGCGCGAACACCTGGACCCCACCGCCAAGCCCCACGTGGGCGTGTTGCTGGAGAACACGCCCGAGTACCTGTATTGGGTCGGTGCGGCGGCACTCACCGGCTCGTGCATCGTGGGCATCAATCCCACTCGACGCGGTGCCGAGTTGGCGCGCGACGTGCGCCACACCGACTGCCAGATGATCGTCACCGACGCGGCCGGGCGGTCGACGTTCGACGGCCTCGACTGCGGTGTCTCCCCCGAGGCGTTCATGGACGTCGACGTCGTGCGCCCGACGCTTCCACCGTTCGACGCCGAACTCCTGGCGAACAGCGCACCCGACGGCTCACTGCCCCTCTTCTTGCTCTTCACGTCCGGTTCCACCAGTGCGCCCAAGGCCGTCGTGTGCACCAACGAGCGCATGGCCACCACCGCCGTGCGCGCCGGCCAGATCTACGGCGTCGTACGCGACGAGGTGTGCTACAGCCCGATGCCGCTGTTCCACGGCAACGCGCTCATGGCGTGCTGGGGTCCGGCCTTGGCCGTCGGGGCCACCCTCGTGTTGCGTCGCAAGTTCTCGGCCAGTGGTTTCCTCGAGGACGTGCGCACCTACGGATGCACGTACTTCACCTACGTCGGCCGCACGATCGCCTACGTGTTGGGTCAACCCCCCACGGATTCCGACCGCGACCATCGCCTGCGTCTCGGCTTCGGAACCGAGGCCAGCGCCCTCGACCGCGAGCGCTTCCTCGAACGTTTCGGTTGCGAACTGGTGGAGGGGTACGGGTCCAGCGAGAGCGTGGTGGCCATCATCCGCACCCCCGACACCCCGGCCAACGCCCTGGGGCGGGAGCGACCCGACATGGCGGGCAAGGTCGTCATCGTCGATCCGGCCACCGACGCCGAGTGTCCGCGCGTCGTCTTCGACGAGCACGGAGCCATCACGAACCCGGAGTGCATCGGTGAGATCGTGAACACCTCCGGTGGCTCCACGTTCGAGGGGTACTACAACAATCCCGAGGCGTCGAGCGAACGGGTGCGAAACGGTTGGTACTGGACGGGCGACTTGGGCTTCCGCGACGACGACGGGTTCTTCTACTTCGCCGGTCGCAGTGCCGATTGGTTGCGCGTCGACAGCGAGAACTTCGCCGGCGCTCCGGTGGAGAACATCGTCAGTCGCTTTCCCGGTGTGGTGATGGCCGCGGTGTACCCCGTTCCGGACCCCGTCACCGGCGACATGGTGATGGCGGCCATCGAGATGAACTCCACCACCACGTTCGATCCCGCGGCCTTCGACGACTTCCTCGACGCGCAACGCGACCTCGGAACGAAGTGGTCACCACGAATCGTTCGCATCACCTCGGCCATGCCGTTGACCGCGAACAACAAGGTGCACAAACCACCGTTGCGCGCCGAGAAGTGGCGCACCACCGAGACGCTCTACTGGCGTCCCCTACGAGGCGATCGTCTGCGAGCGATGACTTCCGAGGACGTCGCGGCGCTCGAACGGGCCTTCGCCGACAACAAGCGCACCCACGTCCTCAGCGGACCCTGATCCCCGTCAGGTGTTGTCGGCGGTCCAGGTCTGCCAGGACTCGATGCACTCGGGCAGTTCACCTTTTCCTGTTTGACTGCGCGGCCAGTTCGCGTCGGGCAAACCGACCGGTGGGTTGGCCATGTCGTGTCCGTACCACAACAGGTGGCGGCGGCGGGCGAACAACCAACGACCGTCGACGCGCTTGTAGGTGTCGTGGTACTGGATCTGATGGATGATCCAACGTCCCTCGGCGTCCTCGATCTCCCCGCGACAACTCACGACGCCGGTGGCGTTGTCGGGGTCGGACACGTCGATGACGTGGTTGCCCACCATCAGGATCACGCGACCGAGCGAACCCATCTGCCCGTCGAAGCTGGATCGCAACGCGTCGGTGCCCGAGGTGTCCCTGGTCACCTTGATGTCGGGAACGAAGAGTCGCGCGAGGTTCTCCGTGTCGCGCGCTCCGTACCAAACGGCGTAGCGACTGGCCAACTGGCGGATCTCCTCGCAGGCGGTCAACCACGCGAGGGGATCGGTGTCACGAAGTTCGTCCATGGATCAGTTTCCCCCCGGCAACGGGTGCGGATGCGCCGTGGGTTGGAGCAACGCATCGGTGCCTCCGTCCACGAACAACACCTGGCCCACGATGTAGGACGCGTCGGCCGACAACAGGAAGCGGATGGCCCCGGCGATCTCCTCCGGCTTGCCCCATCGCCCGCGCGGGATCGGGATCATGTCGAGGGAGTCCTTCACTCCCGGAATGTCGAGCAACGGCCGGGTCATGCCCGTGTCGATGACTCCGGGCGCGACGGCGTTCAATCGAATCCCCGAGGCCATCCACGTCGCGGCCTGGGAACGCACCCAGAAGGCGATGGCCAACTTGCCGGCGGGGTACGCCAGAAACGCGTTCGGTGTCGTGTGGCGGGCGACCACGGACTCCTCGTCGCCGTTCAGGTAGGCCATGGCCTCGGCGACCGGCAGACCCGGGGTCATGGTGGTGCTGTTCGACGAGATCATGACGACCGCCGGATCGGTGCCCTTCTCGAGACAGGGACGCAGTCCCTCGACGACGGCCAACGTGCCGAAGTAGTTCACCCGCACCACCAACTCGTTGGGCGCGGGCGTGCTGACGCCGGCGCAGGGCACCAGACCGTCGAGCACTCCCCCGCACGCCGCCGTCACCTCCTCGACGATCCGACGTCGATCGTCGACCTTGGACAAGTCGCCGATCACGTCGGCATCGCGGATGTCGACACCGATCACCCGATGGCCGTCGGCTTCGAGTCGCTTCTTGGTGGCCGCGCCGATTCCCGACGCCGATCCCGTGACACAGAACGTTCCCATTTCGCCCCCTTCGCTTTCTGACAGTGTGTCAGATCGGCGTCGTCGGAGACCACAGCAATCCGTCACCGATGACTACCGTGAAGGCATGTCTTCGGTCGTCCGTTCCATCGTCTGTCGCGAGTTCGCACCCCTCGATCGTCTGGTGCTCGAGGAAAAGCCGGCCCCCGATCTGTTCCCGGGTTGTGTGCGCATCGACGTCACGGCCTGTGGGGTGAACTTCGTCGACGCCCTGTTCGTACAGGGCAAGTATCAGATCAAGCCGCCCGTGCCTTTCGTCCCCGGTATGGAGGTCGTCGGTCGGGTGTCCGAGATCGCTCCGGACGTCGCCTCCGACGGTGGCGTGACCATCGGTCAACGTGTCTTCGCCAACGTCGGCTTGGGAGGCTTCTCCTCACAGGCGATGGTGGCGGCCAAGCGGCTGATGCCCCTTCCCGACACGTTGTCGGACGGACAAGCGGCCACGTTCATGCAGAGTTACCTCACCGCGTGGTTCGCACTGGTGGAACGCGCGCGTGTGGAGGCGGGTCGTTGGCTGTTGGTGCTGGGAGCCGGTAGCGGCGTGGGACTGGCCGCCGTCGACGTGGGCCGAGCTCTCGGTCTGCGCGTCATCGCCGTGGCGTCCACCGAGGAGAAGCGCCGGTTCGCCACCGAACGCGGTGCCGAGGCCACCATCGATTCGACGCTCTCGGCCGACGAGATCAAGGAGCAGGCAAAGTCGTTGTCGGGTGGTGGCATCGACTACCTGTACGACCCGGTGGGTGGCGAGGTGGGCGAAACCTGCCTGCGTGCGCTCGGTGACGACGGACAACATCTCGTGATCGGCTTCGTGGCCGGCATTCCGAAGCTGCCGGCGAATCAGGTGTTGCTGCGCAATCGCCGTATCACCGGCGTGGACTGGGGTGGCTGGGCCGGCAAGAACCCCGAGCGCAACAACAGCATGCTCGCCGAGGTGATGACACTCATCGCACGCGGCGAATTGCGCCCGGTCGAACCGGTGGCCTACCCCCTGGAGCGCGCAGCCGACGCGTTGCGCGACCTCGAGGATCGCAAGGTGGCCGGCAAGATCGCCCTGATTCCGTGACCCGAAGTTTCGAGGACGACGCGGACGCGCTGATCAGCTGATCAGCTGATCACGTTCTCGCGTTTGTTCGCCCGGAATCGGTCGCGCAACACGTTCGCCGCCCCCTGATCGAATCGCACGAAGTCGTCGGACCGACCGTCGCGCCACCAGATGCGCGCGTTCGCGTCGTTCTCGCCGGCGTGCCAACGCCGCAGGACCAGTTCCCGTTTGATCACCTTGTTCGACGGCGTCATGGGGAACTCGTCGACCACCATGACGAACGACGGCATCCACTTGGGGCCCAGATCGCTCTGCGAACGCAGGTACGCCGCGAACTCGGTGATGTCGAAGCTCGCATCGGGGCGCAACTGGACGGCCGCCATCACGCGGTCACCCATGTCGGCATCGGGAACCCCGTACACGGCCGCCAGAATGACGTCGCGATGGCGCATGATGATGCGCTCGATCGGGGCACCCGCGAAGTTCTCGCCGTCCACGCGCATCCAGTCCGCACTGCGACCGGCGAAATAGAAGAAACCGTTCTCGTCGCGATAGGCGAGATCACCGGTCCAGTAGGCACCGTCGCGCAATCGCTCCTTGTTCGCCTCGTCGTTGTTCCAGTAGCCCTCGAAGGTGCCGCCACCCGCGTTGACGATCTCGCCCGTGGCCTCCTCGGTGTTCACCAGTCGCCCCTCGGCGTCGAAGATCGCGCGCGGGCATTCGTCGCCGGTGTCGGGATTGCGCACCGAGATCGACGCCTGCGCGGCCACGCCCAACGAACCCGCGGGCATGTTCGGAACTCGAACGATCGAGGCCCCGGTTTCGGTCTGTCCGTAGCCGTCGGTGAGCGTGCAACCGAAACGTTCGGTGAAGCGCGCGAGGTCGACCTCGGAACCCTCGTTGCCGAAGCCGCGTCGCAACGGATTGTCGCGGTCATCCGGACGTTCCGGTGTGGCCAGGATGTAGGTGAGCGGCTTGCCCACGTAGTTGAAGTAGGTGGCGCCGAAGCGTCGAACGTCGGGCAGGAACTCGCTGGCCGAGAACTTCCGGCGTAACGCGACGGCGCAACCGGCGACCAGGCTGGGAGCCCAGGCCGTGAAGAGCGCGTTGGAGTGGAAAAGCGGCATGCAGATGTACGTGACGTCGTCGGAGTCGAGCGCCAGGATCATCAGCATCGAACCCGACACGAAGTGCAGTCGCTGATGGCTGGTGATCACCGCCTTGGGCGCCCCACTTGTGCCCGACGTGAAGAGCAGCAGGAACGTGGAGCTCGGATCGACCGGACATTCCGCCGCCGTCGGCAGGGCCGCACCGTGGTGCGCGGCCATCATCGAGGCGTATTCGCTCGTGTCGGTGTTCAACACCAGTCCGTTCGCGTCACCCAGGTCCAAACCGTCGAGCAGTTCCACCTGATTGGACTCGGTCACCACCACCTGACACGACGTGTGCTTGATGTCGCGCGCCAGTTCGGCCCCGCGCCGGGTGGGGTTGATACCCACGACCACGGCGCCGGTGACGGCCGCGGCGCCGAGCCACAGCGTGAACTCGGGCGTGTTGTCCATCAGCACACCGATGTGCGGCGGCGTACCCACGGGACGGGTGGCCATGTGCGCGCGCCACCAGGCCGCGCGTTCGGCGACCGACGCGCACCACTCGCGCCACGAGAGTCGTCGGTCCTCGAACAGGAGTGCGAGTCGGTCGTCCTGAGCGCGAGCCCGAACGTGATCGGCGAACGTCGGCAGTGTTTCAGAGTTCACGGGCCACCTCGTGGGCTGAGTGCATCGCACCTTCGATGTATCCGACGTTGGCGGCGTCGCCGACGACTTTCACGTTCAATCCGCGATCCGCCAGGCGGTCGGCGAAGGATCGATCCGGTGCGACCTCGGAGGCGATGATCACGCTGTCGCCGCGCGCCTCGAACTCCTGCTCGCCCGCCCGGTAGCGAACCGACACCTTCGAAATGGAGACCGGCGTGGCCTCGCGCACCAAGGTCACACCGTGCGACGTGGCGTTTCGAACCGCGGTCCAACGTCGGGGCATCGCCATCGGCAGACCGAGATGCTTGCCCTCCTCGAGCACCGTGACCACGCGGCCTCGCTCGGCCAGGTACTCGGCCAGCTCCAGGCCCACCAGCCCGCCACCGATCACCACCACTCGACGACCCACGGGCATCCAC
>WLEG01000080.1 GCA_009704425.1 Actinomycetota bacterium
AGGATCTCCTGGCCGGACTCGTCGACGAGTTGCCGCGATCGGTGGACCCGGCGCTCATCATCGGTCTGGCTCCCTTCGACGACGCCGCGGTGTACCGCGTCAGTGACGACGTCGCGTTGGTGAGCACCACGGACTTCTTCCCGCCGTTGGTGGACGATGCCGCCGATTTCGGGGCGATCGCCGCCGCAAACGCGTGCAGCGACGTGTTCGCCATGGGTGGGCGGGTGGTGATGGCCATCAACGTGGCGGCGTTCCCCGAACACTTCCCGCGCGAGGCGATCGTGGCCATCTTCGACGCCGCCGCCGCGGTGGTGGCCGAGGCCGGTGGAACCATCGCCGGCGGGCACACCATTCGCAATCCCGAGCCCATCTTCGGACTGGCCGTGCAGGGTGTGGTGCATCCGGATCGTGTGTTCACCAAGGGTGGCGCGCGGGTGGGTGACGTGTTGATGCTGTCCAAGCCGTTGGGGACCGGCATCGTGCTGGCGGGTGGTGACGAAACACAGAAGGCCGGCGCGATCGCCGGTATGCGCCGCTTGAACCGCGCGGCCAGCGAGGCATTGATCGGCGTCGGTGGCGTGCGAGCGGTGACCGACGTGACCGGCTACGCACTGGCCGGACACGGTTGGGAGATGGCCGAACGTTCACAGGGCGCTTTCCGCATCGAGTCGTCGCTGTTGCCGTTGTACCCGGGGGCCCGCGAGATCGCGGCGCGCGGCGTGCGCACCGGTGGCGACGCGCGCAACAGAACGGCGGTCGGATCGCACGTGCGACTGGCCGACGGCGTGGATCCGGCGTTCGACACCGTCGCTTTCGATCCGCAGACGTCGGGTGGTCTGTTGGCCGCGGTGGCCCCGCGCCACGTGGACGAACTGCGCGGCGAGTTCACCGTCATCGGTGAGGTCGTCGACGGCGAACGCGGACTGCACATCGTCTGATGGTCTCCGTCGTCCCGACCCGCGATCTGGAGCGGTCGTTGCGCGACGAGGGATTCTCGTGCGTCGTGGGCGTGGACGAGGTGGGCAAGGGCGCGTGGGCCGGACCGTTGGCGGTGGGTATGGCGGTGTTGCCCGTCGACGGTGACCTGGCCGGTGTGCGCGACTCCAAGTCGATCAGCGAGAAATCCCGCGAGAAGATGTTCGACACGGTGGCGTCCTGGTGCACCGCGTGGTCGGTGGGTTTCGCGTCTGCTCTGGAATGCGACGAACTCGGCATGGCCGCGGCGCAGCGACTGGCGACCGAGCGGGCGTTGCGTTCGCTCGGCACGCGCCCCGACGCCGCGGTGGTCGACGGCAGTTGGGATTTCGTGACGCCGTTGGTGCCTCGCGTGGAAATGCGCGTGAAGGGGGACACGTCGGTGTTGTCCATTTCCGCCGCCTCGATCCTGGCCAAGGTCACCCGTGACCGATTGATGCGCGAACTGTCCGAGCACCATCCGCAGTACAGCCTGGACACGAACAAGGGCTACCCGTGTCACTGGCACCGCACCGCTCTGCAGGGTTACGGACCGTCGTCCATCCACCGACGCTCGTGGGCATTCATGGACAATTTCGTTCCGTGGACCGGCACTCCGCGCGTCGACCGCGCGGCGCCGCCCACGTTGTTCTGATCACTTCTTCAGTTCGTTGAACGGGCTCTTGCTGTCGATGCCCGCGTCCTTCGGAAGACCCAGCACGCGCTCACCCACGATGTTGCGCATCACCTCGTCGGAGCCACCGGCGATGCGACCACCGGGCGTGCCCAGGATGAGTTGATTCCAGGCGTAGGTGCCCCACTCGCCGCTGTCGGCCACGAGCTTGGGTCCGAGCACCATCGACACGAAGTTGCCGAGACGGATCATGTTGTTGGTGCCGGCCAGCTTGGCCATGCTCATCTCGGGTCCGGGCATCTGGCCGGACTTGATCTTGTCGAGCGCGCGCTGGTTGTTGTAACCGGCCACCTTGTTGTGGATGATGATCTTGGCCAGCTCGTCGCGCACCACCGGATCCGAGTCGAGTCCGTAGTGCTTCACCATCTCGATGACGCGGGTGAAGAACCCGCCGCCACCGCCGCCGCCACCGATGGCCGCGCGCTCGTTCATGAGCGTGGTGAGCGCGACGTTCCAACCGTTGTTGACATCGCCCAGTCGGTGATCGTCGCGCACGCGCACCTCGGTGAAGAAGACCTCGTTGAAGCTGGCGCCTCCGGTCATCTGGCGCAGCGGGCGAATCTCGACGCCGGGGGCGTTCATGTCGACGATGAAGCCGGTGAGTCCCTTGTGCTTGGGCAGGCTGGGATCGGTACGGGCGATGATCTCACCGATCTGGCTGTAGTGCGCACCGCTGGTCCAGACCTTCTGGCCGGTGATGACCCATTCGTCGCCGTCGCGCTCGGCCTTGGTGGTGAGGCCGGCGAGGTCGCTGCCCGCGCCGGGCTCGCTGAACAACTGACAGCCGACGATGTCGCCGCGGTACATCTTGCGCATGTACAGATCGCGAGCGGTGTCGGAACCGTGCGCGAGGATGGTGGGAGCCACCATCCCGAGACCGATGGTGAAGCAGCTCTGGTTCGGGATGTCGAACTTGGACTCGAGCGAGTCGTAGGCGCGCTGGTACGCGGCCGGCAACGCACGACCGCCGTAGGACTCGGGGCCGGTGATGTATCCGAAGCCGGCGTCGAACTTCTTGCGACGCCACGCGCACGCGCGGTCGACGTCGATCTGCTCCTTGTCGCGCTCCTTCTCCTCGAACATGGCGACCTTGTCGGAGCCCTCGCCCCACACGAACTTCTTCTCGGCTTCCTTGCGGGGAGCGTTGGCTTCGAGGAAGGCCAGGGCTTCGGACTGGAACTGCTCGAGAGTGGGCTGCGACATGGGAGGACCTCCTGAAAACGAGACAGGCGCACCGTACCCGACCTCGTCGGCGTCACGACAGGCGAACGCGTGTGGCATCGTCCACGGAACCGCGCCCGACGGTGGGTGTCGGACATCTTCCGGTGGACCCGGGGCAAGTAGGGTTGGTTGCATGGGTCAGCCAGTCGTCGTCGTGGAAAAGCCGAGCCGTCGCCCGGGCATCGTCCGGTTCGAGGCCAATCGCAGCCTGTCGGGCATGGGCCACGACAGCTTCACCGCCGGCGACGCGTCGGGTCTGTTCGCCCGCGCCAACACCCCCGCGGCCGAGCTGGCCCGTCGGTTGTTCGCCACGGGCCGGGTGGCCGGTGTGCACGTGTACCAGAACATGGTCACCGTGGACCTGAACAAGGGTTTCGATTCCGAGGGCCTCGACGAGATCGTCCGTGACCTGTACCAGTACTGGAAGCCGGGCATGACACCGCCGGCTTTCGAGGACCTGGTGGCCGACGAGGCTCCGGCGGCGGCCACGGGCGACGCTCCCGCGGCCGGCGGTCCGGCCGTCGACAGTCGCGTTCCGGCGCACCTGATCGAGCGCAGCCGGGCGGCCCGCGCGAAGTGGGAAGCCAACCGCGGCTGACCTGTTTCGCCGATAGGGCCAAAGGTCCCGATCGACGTTTTCCCACCGGTGAAAAGTCACAGAAAACCCCTGATTTTCTTGCTCTCCAGTCACGCACGGTCGGAACATCCGTCTTAGCCTGCCCGCGTGGCCGACGACATCCTTTCCATCGAAGACGTGGCCACCGCATTGGGCGTCCATTACATGACCGCCTACCGCTACGTGAAGCGTCGGGCCCTGGAAGCCACACAGGTGAACGGTCAGTGGCAGATCACCCGGGCCGACCTGGACGACTTCTTGAAGCGGCGCACCGATCGCCATTCCAAGGCCGAGGGTTCGCGCGACGCTCGTCGCACCGCGGACTATCACCGTGACCTGCACAAATGCCTGGTCGACTCCGACGCCAAGGCCGCCTTCGACGTGTTGCAGTCGGCCATCGATGCCGGGGCCGACATGGAAGAGGTGTACCTCGAGATCCTCAGCCCCGTGCTGTCCGACATCGGCGCCAGTTGGGCGCGGGGCGAGATCGACATCTCGGTGGAGCACCAGGCCACGGCCGTGGCCACGCGTTTGGTGGGTCAGTTGAGCCCGCGGTGCGTGCGTCGTGGACGCCGTCGTGGGAACGTCCTCATCGGTGGTCCCGCGGGGGAGCGTCATTCGTTGGCGCTGGCGATGCTGGGCGACTTGTTGCGTCTGCACGGCTGGGACGTGTCCGATCTGGGTGCCGACACCCCGTCGAACTCGTTCGTGCATGCGGCGTCCAGCATCTCGGACCTGGTGGCGGTGGGCGTCAGCGTGACCTCGAACGAATCCCTCGAGAGCGCCGCCGAGTTGCTGTCGACCCTGCGCCGGGCCATCGGTGACGAGTTGCCCGTTCTGGTGGGCGGGTCGGCGATCCGCGACTTCGACCACGCGCGTTCGCTGGGTGCCGATCACTTCGCCGAAGGGGCCCGCGGGTTCATCGACTTCCTCGATTCGTTGTCGAGCAAGGGCCGCAAGGCGTCGTCGACGAAGCAGTCCGCCGACGACGACGCCAGCAACGACTGACCCGCCCGACAGCCAGGTCCGTCAGCTGGGCCCGTCAGCCGGGCCCGAGCGCCCGGAAACTTACGAACACCTGTTCGCTATAGTCGCCGCCATGAGCGTTTCCGTGGCCCGTCGCACCGTGGATGTGTCCGCCCTGCGCGCGGGGATTCCCGCCGTCATGGCCCATGAGCGCCTGTTGCCGGTGCACCCGGTGTTGGCCCCCGTGTTCGGGGTGGCTCCCGGGGAACCGGGGTTGGTGCGAGGGCACACCGTGGTGTGTTCGGGTTCGGCGGCCATGTCGTGCGCGTTGGCCGTGATGGCCGCACCCACGCGCGCCGGTTCGTGGGCCGGCGTGGTGGGGTTGCCGTCGGTGGGGGTGGCCGCGGCCGCCGAACTGGGGGTGGAACTGTCGCGCACCATCTTCGTGGCCGATGCATCGACGTCGTCGGCGACGTCGTCCGACATGGCGGCCGTCCTCTCGGCGTTGATCGATGGTGTGGAGGTGTTGGTGTTGTCGCGCCGCGTGGTGGCCACGGTGTCCGATGGCGTGATGCGCAAGTTGCACACCCGCATGCAGTCGCGGGGTTCGGTGTTGGTGTTGGTCGGAGATCCCGGCTCGGTCTCGGCCGACGTGCGTGTGAACGCCTCCACGGTGATGTGGGAAGGGGTCGGTGCCGGTCACGGACATCTGCAACGGCGACGCGTGAGTATCGAACTCGACGCGCGTCGGCGTGGTCGACCCACGCGGGCCGACGTGTGGTTGCCCGATCAACACGGCGGTCTCAGCGTGTGCGACGACGCATCGACGGGAACTGTTCCGACTGGCAACGTCGTGTCGTTGCGTCGCACGGGATGACGGCGATGTCGACACGACCACCGCGATGCGCCGTGGTGCACACGCCGGCGTGGCCTCTGGTGGCCGCCGTCATGAACGGCTTGGTCGGACGCGGACCTCAGTACACACCCGATCAGCCACTCGCGATCATGCGCTCCCAGCGGGTGCTGTGTTGCTCGCCGGCGGCGTGGCGCGACGGCGTGCGGCCGGGCATGCGACGCCGACAGGCACAGGGGGCGTGTCCGCACGTGGTGCTGGTGGCCGACGACCCCGATCGTGATGCCCGCTGTTTCGAGCCGGTGGTGCGCTCGGTGGGCGAACTGGTGCCGTTGCTCGACATCGAGTCTCCCGGTTCGTTGTTGATGGCCACCCGTGGCCCGTCGCGTTACGTCGGGGGTGATGCCGCACTCACGGTGCGCCTCATCGATCTGGCCATGGCGGGCCTGTCGGCCGCCGTGGCGTCACGCATCGATCCGGCGACGTTGCTGTCCGTCGGCGGAGGGCTGGGGGTGGGCATCGCCGATGGTCGCCTGGCGGCCACGCTGGCGGCGCGTGGGGCCATTCGTCGTGGCGAACCCGTGGTGGTCGAACCCGGACCCGCGACCACCGCGGCGTTCCTCGCACCCCATCCGGTGACGGCCCTCGGTGCGGTGGCCGGATGCGACGTCGGGTTGGTGGATCTGTTGCAACGACTGGGGTTGCGTCGCTTCGGTGACGTGGCCGCGTTGTCGCCGCATCACCTGGTCGATCGTTTCGGCGCACTTGGTCACACCGTGCATCGTTTGGTCAGCGGCACGGACGACGGCACGCCATCGGCGTTGCCCCCACCACCCGATCTGACGATCGTTCGATTGTTCGACGATCCGGTGACGCAGTTCGACATGTTGGTCTTCGCGGCCAAGTCGCTCGTCGACGAATTGGGGCGCTACTTCGCCGAGCGCGGGCAGGTGTGCACCCGTGTGCGGGTGGAAGCCGAGACCGAACACGGCGAGACGTCCGTGCGGGTCTGGCATCGCGCCGAGGGCATGAACGAGTCGGCGATGGTCGACCGCGTGCGTTGGCAACTGGACGGATGGATCAACGGTGCCGACCCGCCGTCGGCGGGCGTCACCAAGATCGCGCTCGTCCCGCTCGAGATTCGCGCCGACGCCGGCACCCAGGAAGGTTTCTGGGGCGGCCGCACCGCCGCCGATGACGCCGCCGCTCGTGCCATCACGCGGGTGATGGCATTGGTGGGACCGGCCGGGGTCACCGTGGCGTCGTGGCGCGGCGGTCGTGATCCGCGCGAGCAATACCGCATGGTGCCGGTGGCCGATGTCGGTGCCGACGGCACGACGGTGCAGGAGCGTCCGAGCGGTCCCACCGCCTCGCGGTGGCCCGGGGCGATCCCGACCCCGTCGCCGGCCCTCGTTCACCATCAGCCGGTCGGCGTTCGGGTGCTCGACGGCGATGGTCGTGCGGTGTCGGTGAGTGGTCGGGGTTTCGTGAGTGCCCCTCCGGCCGTGCTGTGTCGTGAGAATGGTCGGGCGTCGGTGGCCGGGTGGGCCGGTCCGTGGCCGGTGGAAGAGCGGTGGTGGGACGAACGCGCCCGTCGGGTGGCCCGCTTCCAACTGGTGGTGCAGACATCCGACGGGCCACGCGCGTATCTGGCCGAGGTGTCGTCGGGCCAGTGGTGGCTGGTGGCCGAGTACGCCTGACGCGTCACGCGCGTCGGCGGACGAATCAGGCGATGCGGGACTCGAGGGAGTGCGTGTCCAGCAGACGGCTGGACGCCAGATCCTGGGCCGCCAGACGCAACAGATCGTCGGCCAAGCGGAAACCGATGCCACGCACCGTGTGCATGAAGCGAACGTCGGGGGCCCGTTCGGTGAGCTTGCGTCGC
This sequence comes from Actinomycetota bacterium, assembly GCA_009704425.1. Classification (GTDB taxonomy): domain Bacteria; phylum Actinomycetota; class Acidimicrobiia; order Acidimicrobiales; family Ilumatobacteraceae; genus Casp-actino8. The sequence goes on from WLEG01000080.1 coordinate 7,190, forward strand.
AGGTTCGACAGGTGAACGTCCACCACGTGGGTGTCACCCACCCAATGTGGTCCCCACACGCTTTCCAGCAACTGGGCGCGGCTGCACACTTCCAACGGCTTCAAGCACAACTGCGAGAACAGATCGAACTCCAATCGGGTGGCCGCGATGGGATGACGGTTCACCTTCATCTCGCGTCGGGCCAGATCCACCACGAGGGGACCGAAATAGAGCACCTTGGGATCGAGGTTCGCGCCGACGCCGTTCTTGGGTCGCGGACGACGCATCATGGCCTGGCACCGCTGCACCAACTCGTCGGTGCTGGCCTCGGTGGGCACGGCATCGTCGGCGCCGTTGCGCAACACGGTGACGCGCTGCTCGTCGGAGTTCGCGCCCACGATCACCACGTAGATCTCGGGGCACCGACGGATCTGGCTCAGTAGACGATTGAAGGTGGGGTAGGCGTCGCGGGCGTCGACGATGACGATGTCGGGCTGGAAGGAACGGAGCATCACCTCGGCCGCGGTGGCGTCGGGGGTACTGCGCACCGCGTATCCCTGCATCTGCAGAGCCGCCTCGACCGAACGTCGATCGGAGTTGTGGGTGAGCGTCACCAATGCGCGAGGCAT
>WLEG01000081.1 GCA_009704425.1 Actinomycetota bacterium
CGGACGCACGCCCCGCGACGGCAACGGCTGGGACGCCAACGAGAACGACGAGGGTGACTGGGAAACGTCCGGGCAATGCGCGGGCGGATCGCCGGCGTACGACAGCTCATGGCACGGTTCGCACGTGGCGGGAATCATCGCCGCCGAAACCAACAACGGCCTCGGGATCGCCGGAATCAATCCCCGGGCCAAGGTGCAACACATCCGCATCCTCGGAAGCTGTGGCGGCACCACCTCCGACGAGATCGCCGCCATCCGTTGGGCCGCCGGTCTTCCCATTCCCACCGATCTGTTGGCCGGGAACACGGCTCCGCCCATCAACCCCACTCCGGCCAAGGTGATCAACCTCAGCCTCGGTGGAGAGAGTCCGTGTAGCGACGCCGAGCAGACGGCCATCAACGCCGCGGTCAACGCCGGAAGCATCATCGTGGTGGCGGCCGGCAACAGCAACCTCGACCTCGACCTGCGCGACTACGCCCCGGCCAATTGCAACAACGTGATCACCGTGGCCGGCACCGAGGTGAACGGCAACCGTCTCGTCAACACCTCCAACTACGGCTCGAAGGTCGAGATCGCCGCACCGGGTCGCGCCATCAAGTCCACCATGAACGATGGCACCACGACACCCACGTCGTCCTGGAGCTACAAGTTGAAGACCGGCACCAGCATGGCCGCGCCCATCGTGGCTGGCGTGGTGTCGTTGATGCTCTCGCATCAACCGACCCTCACCTTCATCGACGTGCGCCACATCCTGCAGACGACGGCGTCGCCGTTCCCCGCCGGCTCCGAATGCAGCAGCAACCCGTCGAACACCTTCTACTGCGGAGACGGCATCGTCAACGCCGCGAGCGCCGTGCAGGCGCTGCCCGGTTACACGGCGCGCGGCGCGCTCGTCGATCTGACCCCGAACCGCGTTCTCGACACCCGCGACGGTACGGGCGGAGTTCCGCGCGAAAAGGTCGGCAACTTCTCGGGCACCGCGGCCGACCTGAGATTCCGGATCCTCGGGTCCGGAAGCATTCCGAACCTCGGTGTCGCTGCCGTGTCGATGAACGTGACCGCCACCCAGACGTCGGCCCCCGACGAGGGCGGTTACGTCACCGTCTATCCCTGCGCCACCGGACTTCCCGAGGCCTCGAACATCAACTTCACGAACGGCCAGATCGTGCCCAACGCCGTCATCGTCCCCGTGGGCAACGGCGAGATCTGTTTCCACGTGTACGGATCCGCACACCTCGTGGTCGACGTCTACGGCTGGCTGCCGTTCGGCGCCGGGTTCACCACCGTGTCACCCAACCGCGTTCTGGACACGCGCACGGGAACCGGCGGTGTTCCGGTTTCGCGGATCGGAAACTTCACGGGCACGGCGGCCGACCTGCCGTTCACCATCCTCGGCGCCGGCAGTATCCCGGCCTCCGACGTGGCGGCCGTGTCGCTGAACGTCACCGTCGCCGACACCGACGCCCCCGACGAAGGGGGTTACGCCACCATCTATCCCTGCGCCGTCGGACGCCCGAACGTGTCCAACCTCAACTTCACCAATCGCCAGATAGTGGCCAACGCCGTCATCGTTCCGGTGGACGTCGACGGTCGTATCTGCGCGCACGTGTACGGATCGGCCCACCTGATCATCGACGTGAACGGCTGGTTCTCCGTCGGTGCGGGATTCACCGCCGTGGACCCCAGTCGGGTCATGGACACTCGCGACGGAACGGGCGGGGTGTCCGTTGTGCGCGTCGGCAACTTCACGGGAACCGCGGCCGACCTGTCCTTCACCATCGTCGGGACCGATGGGATCCCGAGCACGGGCGTGTCGGCCGTGTCCCTGAACGTGACCGCCGCGGAGACGTCCGCTCCCCCGGTGGGCGGCTACGTGACCGTGTACCCGTGCGCCTTGGGGCGGCCGAACGTGTCCAACCTCAATTTCCGCGACCGCCAAATCGTGGCGAACACCGTCATCGTGCCGGTGGACGACTTCGGACGCGTGTGCCTGCATGTGTACGGAACGGCGCACCTGATCATCGACGTGAACGGCTGGTTCCCCGGCGCCGACCCCACCCTCCTCAACCAAACCTAAATGCGACAATTTGTCGCTTTGTGTACACGAGCCATGTACACAAAGCGACAAATTGTCGCATTTTGGTCATGGGGGGGGTCGTGGGGTCTTGACCAAACGAAGATGAAGGAAAGTACGTGTCTACCGAAAACCTCTAAAGTTTCGAGGGTCGGGAGAGACACGTGGACGCAGGCGCAAGGACAGACATACCGAATCGCGACGCGTTCCGACGTCGCCGTTTGGCCACTTTCCTCCTGATCTCCCTACTCGGGCCCCTCGTCAGCGTCGCCGCACCCGTCGCGGCCGTGCCCCGACCCTCGGTCACGATTCCCGAGGCCAGTGACGCCACCCGCTCGCGCATCGTCACCGTGGGTACCGACGCCGACCTGTCCGGGGTCATCGCCGATCTGGCTGATGTGGGGATCACCCCCACCAACCGCTTCACGAATCTCCTGAACGGGTTCACGGCCAACCTCGACGACGCCCAGGTGAACGCCTTGCGCCGCGACCCTCGCGTGACCGGCGTCGAGGACGACGGCGTCGTCAGCACCGAGGTGACCGAACCCATCGGCGAGTCCGGCGAGCCCGGAGACATCATCCCCGGGCAGTACATCGTGCGACTGCGCACCGGCTCCAGCCTGGCCGCCAAGTCGTCGGTGCTCTCCATTCTCGGTGACGACATCGTCGCCACCTACAGCGCCGTGTTCCCGGGCTACGCCGCCACCTTGGACGCCCTTCAGGTGAAGCGCCTGCGCGCCAACAGCGCCGTGCTGGCCGTGGAACCCGATCGCATCGTGTCCATCGCCGGCGATCAGCTGAACCCGCCGTGGGGGCTCGACCGCATCGATCAATCATCGCTGCCGCTCGACGGCCACTACGTCGATCGCTCGTCCGGCGCCAACGTGAACGTGTACGTGGTCGACACCGGAATCATCAACCATCCGAACTTCGGCAACCGCATCGCCATCGGTCGCAACTTCGCGGCGAACGCCAACGGGGTCGTCACCTCGTCGGACACCACGGACTGCAACGGTCACGGCACGCACGTGGCCGGCACCGTGGCCGGCACCACCTACGGCGTGGCCAAGGGCGCCACCGTCATTCCCGTGCGCGTGTTGAACTGCGATGGCAGCGGATCGAACAGCAGTGTGATCTCGGGCATCGACTGGGCGGTCACCCATCACACCGGCACCACGCCGGCCGTGATGAACCTCAGCCTCGGTGGCACGGCCAGCGCCGACTTGGACTCCGCCATCAACCGGGCCATCGCCGACGGCATCGTGGTGGTGGTCGCTGCTGGGAACAACGGCGGCGACACCCAAACGTCGAAGCGCGACGCCTGCGGATATTCGCCCTCACGCGTACCCAACGCCATCACCGTGGGTGCGTCCACCAGCTCCGATGTGCGGGCATCGTTCTCCAACTACGGATCGTGCATCGATCTCTTCGCCCCCGGCCAGGGCATCGTGTCGACGTGGCTCGGCAACGGGACCAACACCATCAGCGGCACGTCGATGGCCTCTCCCCATGTCGCCGGTGCGGCCGCGGCCATCTGGGGTACGAACCTCTCGCAGACCGCCACCACCGTGCGCAACGAGGTGCTCAACGCGGTGAGCGCGGACAAGTTGACCGGTATCCCTACCGACATCGCCGGAACCCCGAACAAACTCCTCTACGTCAGCCCGGGAACCGGCGTGGCGCCGGCCAGTCCAAGCGCGGTCACAGCGATCGGTGGTGCCGGACAAGCCGCCGTGTCGTGGACCGCACCCACCGACGTCGGTAGCAGCCCGATCAACGGCTACACGGTGACGGCCAACCCCGGAGGCGCAACCTGCCAGTGGCCGGGCGGCCCCTTGTCGTGCACCGTCGTCGGTCTCGCCGCGGGCAGCCACACGTTCACCGTGCGCGCATCCAACGTGTGGGGTCAGAGCACCGCGTCCAACGCGTCCAACGCGGTGACCGTCACCGCGTCCAACGACTTCTTCTCGGGTGCGACCAGTATCGACACGCCGTCGGGAACCTGGAACGGTTCCAACACCGTCGCCACCATGGAACCCGACGAGCCGACGTTGGACGCGTCGGGAACCGGTGGAGGCGCCAGCATCTGGTTCAAGTACAACGCCACCGCGTCGGGCTCTCTGACCGTGGACACCTTCGGTAGTTCGTTCGACACGGTGCTCACGGCGTACTCGGGCTCGACCTTGTCGAGCCTCACCCGCATCACGTTCAACGACGACGCCGCCAACACCCGGCAGAGCAATCTGAGTATCGACGTGCTCAACGGGAACTCGTACTACCTGCGCGTCGCATCGTGGAGTTCGACGCGAGGCTCGGTGAAGCTGAACTGGTCGCTCGTGGGAACATGTCCGGTCACCGCCGAAATCGGGGACAATTTCTGTGCCGCGTACGACCTCACAAATTGGAGTGGTGTGGTCCAACGAAACAACACCACCGCGACCACCGAGTACGGAGAGCCCACAGCCACGTTCGGCGCCGGGGTCGGTTCGTTGTGGTACCGCTACACGGCGGGAGCCAACGGAACACTCAGTATCAGCACCTATGGCAGCGGTACGCCCAACGTGGTCAGCGTGTTCGTCGGTTCGTCGTTGTCCACGCTGGTGCGTCCCGTTGGCTGGAGTGATTCCAGCGTCATCAATCTTCCTTCCACTTTGTCCGTCACCAAGAACACTCGGTATTACATCCGCCAGGCCAGTCTCACCGAAGCTCGCGGACCGATGTCATTGGAACTGGGTTTCAGCGCCGCGCCCGGAGGCACCGCCCCCACGGCACCACGCAACGTGTCCGCCGTGCCCGGGGCCGACGGCGGTTCCGTCGTCGTGTCGTGGATCCCTCCCGCCAACGACGGCGGTTCCGCGGTGTTGTCGTACGAAGCGACCGCCAGTCCCGGTGGCCGTTCGTGCACGGTCGCGGCCCCCGACACCACCTGCACCATCACCGGCCTCACCAACTTCGACGCCTACACCGTGGCCGTCAACGCCAACAACGCGGTCGGCACGTCGCCCGACGGAGCGGCTCCCGGCACCGTGCGCCCCGGTTATCGCAACGACGCCTTCGCCACCCCGACGTCGATCACCACCGCCACGGGCACCATCGCCAGTCGCAACACCAACGCCACCGCCGAGAACGGTGAACCGGCCCACGCCACTTCGAACGCCGCCAAGTCGATGTGGTTCGAACACACCCCCACCAGCAACGGCCAGTTCTCCATCGACACCGCGGGTTCGTCCTTCGACACCGTGCTGGCGGTCTACACGGGCAACGCCCTGAACGCGCTCACCACCGTCGCCGCGAACGACGACATCCGCTCGGGCCTCACCAGCGCGGTGTCGTTCACCGCCACCGCCGGCACGCGCTACCTCATCGCCGTCGACGGTTGGCGCGGTGCCTCGGGCAACATCTCCCTCAATTGGTCGTACGCACTGCCCGCTCCCCCGGCGGCACCCACCAACGTGCGCGCCATCTCGTCACGACCCAATCAGGCCGAGATCACCTGGACCGCGCCCGCCAACACCTCGTACCCCGTCACCGAATACCTCGTCACCTCCACACCGGGCGGCCGCACCTGCACGTGGACCGCCGGTCCCCTGGTGTGCAACGTCGCCGGACTCACCGCGCAGGTGTCGTACACCTTCACCGTGGCGGCCAGGAACCTCGTCGGTTACGGCGCCACGTCGGCTCCCTCCAACAGCATCGTTCCGCGTTCCGAGAACTGGGTGCGCACCGCCGCGAACTCATGGGGTGTCGATCGCATCGACCAGGCGAACCTGCCCCTCGACGGTGATCTCTCCACGGTGAACCGCGGCGAGGAGTCCGTCGTCTTCGTCGTCGACACCGGGCTCAACACGCACTCCGACTTCTTCGGTCGCGTACTGCCGGGCCGCAACTTCGCACCGCACACCGGTTCGTCCGTCGACCCCAACGACACCAGCGACTGTCAGGGTCACGGCACCCACGTGGCCTCCACCGCCGCCGGCTCCGGATACGGAGTGGCCACCAGCGCCCGGATCGTTCCGGTTCGCGTGCTCGACTGCACGGGTTCGGGCTCGGTGGGAGACATCATCACCGCCCTCGATTACATCCGCTCCTACCCGATGAACGGTCGGCGCGGAGTGGTGAACATGAGCCTCGGTGGTGGAACCAGCGATTCGCTCGACGTCGCGGTCACCAATCTGATCAACGCCGGATTCGTCGTGGTGGTGGCCGCCGGCAACGACGGTGGCGACCTCGATCCCGCCCAACGCGACGCGTGCAATCATTCGCCGGCGCGCGTTCCCGCCGCCATCACCGTGGGTGCCTCGGACATCACCGACGTGCGGGCCTTCTTCTCCAACACGGGCACCTGTCTCGACCTCTTCGCCCCCGGCCTCGAGATCACGGCCGCCGCCTACGACTCGTACTCCGACACCGACGTCAAGAGCGGAACGTCGATGGCTTCGCCGCACGCGGCGGGGGCGGCCGCCATCGTGCTCACCTCGTACCCCACGGCCACGCCGGCTCAGGTCGCCGAGTACATGCGCAACGATGCCATTCCCGGCATCATCCGCGATGCCGGCACCGGATCACCCAATCGCCTGTTGATGGTGGCCCCCGGGACGATGCGCCCCGTGAATCCCACCCGCGTGTTCGACACCCGCAACGGCGAAGGTGGCGTTCCGGTGCGAAAGGTGGGCGGCGACTACGTGTTGCGCGTGCAGATGACCGGCCGCAACGGTGTTCCTGCCACCGGCGTCAGCGCGGTCAGCCTCAACGTCACGGTCACCGGCACAACCGGCGAGGGCTACGTCACCGTTTTCCCGTGCGGCAACCTGCCCGAGGCGTCGAACCTGAACTATCGCGCCGGACAGACCACGCCGAACGCCGTCATCGCCTCGTTGTCCTCCACGGGCGAGGTGTGTTTCTACAGCTTCGCGCCGGTCGACCTGATCGCCGACCTGAACGGCGCCTTGCTCGACGGCAACGGGTTCCGACCCATCTCGCCGTTCCGCATCGCCGACACCCGACATGGCTGGGGAGCGAACATTCCCCGCGCCAAGGTCGGCAACATGACCGAGAGCGGAACGCCCCTCGAGGTCCCCATCCTCGGTTTCGGCCCCGTTCCCTCGTCGGGCGTCTCGGCCATCGCGCTGAACGTCACGATCACCAACTCCGAAGCCCCCGACGAGGGTGGTTACGCCACGGTGTACCCGTGCGGAACGCGTCCGAACACGTCGAACCTCAACTTCTTCGCCGGCGAGAACGTGCCCAACGCGGTCATTTCCCCGCTGTCCTCGAACGGCTCCATCTGCGTGTTCGTGTACGGACGCGCCGACGTGATCGTCGACGTGAACGGGGCGTTCCTCAGTGGCCTCGGCTACACACCGCTCGTGCCGCGTCGCATCGCCGACTCGCGCAACGGCATCGGCACCTCGGGTGTTCGGGCCATCGGCACCGTCGACGGCTCGGGGGCTCCGCTCGAGATCAGCGTGGCCGGGTTGTCGCCGTCCACGTCGACGCGCCTGGTGTCGGTGTCCATGAACGTGACCGCCATCGGACTGGACGCCAACCCGGCCGGCGGTTACGTGACGGTGTACTCCTGCGGTGAGATTCCGAACTCGTCGAACCTGAACTTCGTCCCCGGAGAGATCACACCCAACGCGGTGTTGGCGCCGGTCTCGGAGAAC